>CALKOE010000257.1 GCA_938091985.1 uncultured Acidimicrobiales bacterium
TACATGATCTTCATCTTCGGCGTGAAGCTCGACTGGTTTCCGACGATCTCCTCCGATCTCCCGGGGCTGTTCGATGACCCGGCCGGAAACCTGCGGGGCTACTTCCTGCCTTCGCTCACGCTCGCGCTCAACCTTCTCGCGGTCTACGTGCGGCTGCTTCGTACCGACCTGATCGAGACGCTGCAGCAGGACTACGTCATGCTCGCCCAGGCCCGCGGAATCGGTACCCGCCGGATCATGTGGCGCCACGTTCTTCGACCGAGTTCGCTCAACACCCTCACCGCCGCGGGGCTCAACGTCGGCGGCCTCATCGGCGGGGCATTCATCATCGAAGTGATGTTCTCGTACCAGGGGATGGGTCGCATCCTGATCGAGGCAGTGTTCGGCAACGACTACTTCATGGTCGCCGGAATCGTGGCGATCCTCTCGGTCGGCTACGTGCTGGTCAACTTCGTCGTCGACATTCTCTATTCGGTCCTCGACCCGCGAATTCGGACCGTCGATGCGTAAGCGCCTCGGTCTGTTGTTCTGGGTGTCGGCTGTCTATATCGGCGTGCTCGTGTTCCTCGCCCTCTTTCGCGATCTCTTGCCGATTCGAGATCCCGACGCGCTCGGCATTCGCACCGGCGACTGCCGCCAGTTCCAGGACCCGGGCTGGAACTCGTACTTCGGTTGCGACAACCTCGGCCGCGATCTCTTCTCTCAGGTCGTGCACGGGGTCCGACCGGCGTTGTTCCTCGGTTTCACGGTGACGATCGTGTCGGGCACCGTGGGCACGCTGCTCGGCGTACTCGCCGGGTTCCTCCGCGGTGTCTTCGACCGGGTCGTCACAACGATCATCGACATCAGCCTGGCCTTCCCGGCTATTGTCCTCCTCATCGCTGTTCGCGCCTCGTTTGGCAACGGCATCGTTGTCTTCATCGTGCTCTTCAGCGTTCTCGGCATCCCCGGCTACGCCCGGATCGTCCGTGGAGCTTCATTGTCACTCTCGGAACGGGAGTTCGTCGATGCCGCAGCCGCGATGGGCGCCACAAATTGGCGCATAGTTCGCAGGGAACTCCTGCCCAACGTGTTCCTTCCGGTCCTGTCATTCGCGTTCATCGGCTTCGCTGTGGTGATCCTCGCCGAGGGTGGCCTCGCATTCATCGGCCTTTCGCTCGATCAGATCACCTGGGGAAAGCTCATCAACGACGGCCGGGTCGAGATACGCGACCACCCCCACCTGGCACTCATCCCTTCGACAGTGATGTTCGGCACGGTGCTGGCCTTCAACCTCGTAGGCGACGGGCTCCGCAGCCTGGTGGCGCCACGAGAAGTCGCCACCGCTCGCCGCCTGATCGCCGAGGGTTCCCACCAACCGGGGGAGGAGGGCGCCGTCGTCCACGTGAGGAACCTGCGTACGGTCCTGCACACGCCAGGCGGGACCGTGGAACCTGTCGACGACGTCTCGTTCTCTGTCGCCCCTGGCGAGTCGCTGGGCATCGTCGGCGAGTCGGGTTCGGGCAAGACAATGATCCTCCGTTCGATCGTGGGCGCGTTCCCGTTGGCCGATGTCACCCGCGGCGGGACCGTTGAGGTCGCCGGCGTCGACATGCTGCGCTCGCCCGACGCAACCATCCGCCGGACCCTCGGCACCGAGATCGGAATGATCTCGCAGAATCCGCTCACCGCCCTCAACCCGGTGCGGCGCATCGGCGACCAGATCATCGAGCCGATGCTCGTGCACGGCACCCGTTCGAAGCAGGAGGCCCGAGACCGGGCGCTCGAGCTCCTCGAGCAGGTGGGGATCCCCGCACCCGAGCAGCGCCTCCGTGAGTACCCCCACCAGCTCTCCGGTGGCATGAGGCAGCGCGCGACCATCGCGATTGCCCTCGCCAACGAGCCCCAGCTTCTCCTTGCCGACGAGCCCACGACCGCCCTCGACGTCACCGTGCAGGACCAGATCCTTCGACTCCTAGATGGGCTGCGCGCCGATCGCGGCATGGCATTGGTGCTGGTCACCCACGACCTCGCCGTCGTCAAGGGCTTCACCGACTCCGTCGCGATCGTCTACGCCGGCCAGGTCGTGGAATACGGACCGACCGCGGAGATCTTCGCGAACCCGCAGCATCGCTACACGGTCGCGCTCATCCGATCGATGCCGAATCTCGACCTCCCGAGCCACTCCGAACTCGCCACGATCGAGGGAGCGCCGCCGTCCCTCATCGACCCGCCGACCGGCTGCCGTTTCGCCGATCGTTGTCCCGCGGTCCAGCAGAAGTGCCGAGACGAATCACCCGTGCGCAGCGGAACCGACGCACATTCCTACTCGTGCTGGTTCCCGATGTCCGCCCAACCCGTGGAGGTCAGCTGATGGCCGGCACAGGCAAAGCGCACCTTCGCGACGGCGCAACACTCGAGGTCCACGATCTCGTGGTCGAGTTCCCCGGGCCGAAGAAGTCTGTTGTGCACGCAGTGTCCGGCGTGAGCTTCGACCTCAACACCGGAGAGACGCTCGGCGTCGTAGGGGAGTCGGGCTGCGGCAAGACCACCACGGGCCGCGCCATCATGCAGCTCGAGGAGGCCACGGCAGGGAGCATCATCCTGCGGGGGCAAGACCTGTGCGATCTCAGGGGACCGGCGCTGCGCAGCGCTCGTCGAGCGATGCAGATGATCTTCCAGGATCCGGTCTCGTCGTTGAACCCGAGCCGCAGAGTGAAAGACATCGTGCGCGAGGGCCTCGACATCTGGGGCGACCCCGATGGTTCGTTCTCCGCGGATCGAATCGATGAGATCCTCGACGCGGTCGGGCTCGGCGGTGCCGACGTCGGCGAACGCAGACCTCACGAGTTCTCCGGCGGTCAGTGTCAACGCATCTGCATCGCTCGGGCACTCGTCATGGACCCTGAGGTCCTCATTCTCGACGAACCGGTCTCGGCCCTCGACGTGTCGGTCCAGGCGCAGATCCTCAACCTGTTGCAGCAGCTCAAGGACCGCTTCGGTCTCACCATGATGTTCATCAGCCATGACCTGGCCGTCGTGAAGAACATCTCGGACCGCGTGATGGTGATGTATCTCGGCAAGGTCTGCGAGACCGCCCCTACGGACCAGCTCTACGCAAACCCCGCTCATCCCTACAGCCGAGCGCTTCTCGCATCGATCCCGGGGCACAATCTCGACCTCCCACCGGCGTCTGAGCTGATCAGTGGCGAGTTGCCCTCACCGATCGACCCGCCGTCGGGTTGCAGGTTCCGGACGCGGTGCCCCGCAGCGACAGATCGTTGCGCGGCCGAAGAACCGATCCTGCAGGCGGTCGGCGACGATCACTACGTGGCGTGCCACCACCCGGTCGCGGTGAGCCTGTAGCTACTCGCGGGGATCGTCGATCACGACTGCCCGCAGCGCAGGCAACGTGGGTTGCATCATGTCGAGCGCCACGGTCTCGAGGAACTGGCGAGGCATGACGCACTCAGCGCATTCGGCGGTCTCGAGGACGAGTGTGAGGCTCACGCTGTCGGCCGTGGTCGAGGCAACGAGGATGTCGCCACCATCGGCCGCGACCAGCGCGCGCACGCCGGCAAGCGCCGCTTCGGCTTCGGTTGAGTCGATCATTGGGCGTTGGCCCCCTTCAGCTCTGATTTGAGACCTTCGTCGTTCGCCGGGCGGCTCCGAGAGAGAAACGCGCCCGCGTCAGCAAGGATGAACTGTCCGGTGATGCACCGGGCGAGGTCACTGGTGAGGAAGGTCGCGAGACGAGCCAACTCGTCGTGCTCCACCACTCGGCGCAACGGAGTCGACTGGGCGATCTGCTCCATGCGCTCCTCGGTGAACGCGGCGGCGACGGTCTCGGTGAGTGTTGTGCCGGGCGCCATCGCGTTGACGCGGATGCCTTCGGGACCCAGCTCGACCGCCATCGAGGTGACCAGATGGTTCACGGCCGCCTTTGCCGCGGCATAGATCGAGTTGTAGGGCGACGGCCGGGTGGTCTCACCCGACGTCACGAAGAGGATCACGCCGCCGTCAGCGGCAGCCATGGCCTCGGCCTCGGCGCGCCCGCAGAGTGCGGCAAGCGTGAGGTTCTGATCGATGATGTCTCGCCAGTCGTCGCCGCGATACTGCACGAATGGTCGGGGATTGCGGCCCCGCGGAATCATGCCGATGTTGTTCACCGCGATATCGATCGAGCCCAGCTCGTCGACAACGGTGGCGACCATGACATCGACCGCATCGTCATCGCGGCAATCTGCGACCACGGGGATCGCGCGACCACCCTCGGCCTCGATCTCGGCGACAACGGCCGCAGCGTTCTCGGCCCGAATGTCGTTGACGGCCACGGCCGCTCCCGCACGAGCCAACCATCTGGCGACCTCACGGCCGATGCCGGCGCCCGCACCGGTGACCAGCGCCGCCCTGCCCGCGTGGTCGATCGTGATGCTCATGTCAGGACCCTTCGGTGAGCAGGCGCAGCGCT
>CALKOE010000258.1 GCA_938091985.1 uncultured Acidimicrobiales bacterium
CCGCGGTACTGGGTACACACCGGGAATTCCACATAGCTGTTTCGAAACAGCGCACCGCTCGCTGCGAGGGCATCGAGGTTCGGGGTCTGAATCTGCGAATGCCCCATGCAACCGAGAGCAAATGCCTGCAGCTGGTCGGCAAGAATGAACAACACGTTGCGGCGAGCGGTCATCGGCAGAGCTTCCCACGGACAGCGGGCAGCATCGATTCCCCTCAGCCGTCGACCGTCGGGATCGAGAACCCGATCGCCGCACCACCATCGGGAGATGGCCCGGCGAACACTTCACCGCCGTGTGCCTCGGCCACTTGGCGAACAATGGCGAGGCCCAGGCCAGAACCCGGCAAGGTTCGACTCGACTCCACTCGATGAAAGCGATCGAAGATCCGCTCCCGTTCACCCTCCGGCACTCCGGCACCCTGATCGTGGACCGTGAGCCGTCCGCCCTGGATCTCCACCCGGATCGGTGCACCAGGCGGCGAGAACTTGGCCGCGTTGTCGACGAGATTGCGGATCGCTCGAGCCACCGCCTCAGGGCGGGCCTCCAGCACAATCGCTCGTCCGGTTTCGATCGCGATCTCGCGTTCGGTCCGGCGGCGGGCCCGCTCGACGACTGGCTCGGCGACTTCCGGCAGCGTGATCGGCGCAAGCTCCTCCCCGCTGCGCACGTCGGTTGCGAGATCGACCAGTTCGGCAACGAGATCGCTGAGCTCTCCGAGCTCGGCATCAAGGTCTGCGACGACCGCGTCACGATCCTCGCTCGACAGCTCGTGACCGCGCTGCAACACGTCCACATTCGTTCGAAGACTCGTGAGCGGTGTGCGCAGCTCATGCGACGCGTCCATCACGAGCTGATGCTGCTGACGCCGAGAGGCCGACAGCGCGTCAAGCATCGAGGTGAAGCTGGCCGAGAGCCGACCGACCTCATCTCCGGAAGTCGTTGCCTTGACGCCCTGGTCGAGATCACCCGTCGCAGCGACGTACTCCGTCGCCTCCGTCAGATCTCGAATCGGTCGTACCGTTCGCCCGGCCAGCATCCACGCGAGTCCGCCGGCCCCAGCGATGGCCAGAAGCCCGATGAGCACGGTGCGGGTGCGCAACGAATCGAGGACCGCGTTCACCTCGTCGAGCGGACGCGCGTATTGCACAAAACCATCCGTGGGCAGCGCTGCCGTGACCACCCGCACGTCACCATCGGGGGAAGACCCATCAGAGAGCACGGGTTCGACGAGCGCATCGGCAAGGAGGGCTTCATCGGTCGAGGCTTCGAACTCGGTGTCGAGCACGAGCCGAACCACACCGTCGCCGTCCAACACACGGGCCAGCACATCGAACCCGACTGTGCGACCAAACGGGTCGGTTCGACCGCCACGGAAACGGGCGCCCAGATCAGGGCCGAACCCAGCGAACTCTTGAAGGCGTTCGAGGTCTTCTTCCGAAACCGGCCGGTTCGCCACGCGCTCGGGGCGCAACGCCTCAGCCCGCTCCAGCAAGTCGGCATCGATCTCGCCCACCAACGACGACTCGGTGCTGCGATGCAACGAAACACCCACCACAAGCACCACCGCCGCGACCACGATCGAGACCACCGCGACAATCCGAACCCGCAGCGTCATTGCTCGCCCTCCCGGGCGACGGTGCTCATTGCTCGCCCTCCCGGGCGACGTAACCCATCCCGCGGACGGTGTGGATCAGGCGTAACCCCGCATCGGACTCCAGCTTCTTGCGCAGATAGCCCACATAGACGTCGAGCGTCTTCGACTCAGAGTCGAGCTCCCCGCCCCACACCCGCTCGTAGAGCACATCACGGCCGAGCACCACGCCGGCGTTCAACACGAGCACCTCGAGCAGATCGAATTCGGTACGGCTCAGATCCAACACGCGGCCGCCGCGATCAACGCGACGCCCGTCGAGGTCCATCACGAGGTCGCCGAGCGTGAGGCTTCCATCGTCGACCTCCGTCGCTCGCAGACGCGCCCGCACCCGAGCCAGCAACTCTTCCAGAGCAAACGGCTTCACCAAGTAGTCGTCAGCCCCAGCGTCGAGACCGGCCACTCGATCGTCGATCTCGTGACGGGCCGTGAGCATCAGAATCGGCGTGTCGTCGCCCTTCGACCGGATCGAGCGACAGACCGTGAGGCCGTCGACGTTCGGCATCGAGACGTCGAGCAACAGCAGGTCTGCATGCTCGTCGGCATGGATCTCCAGCGCCCGAGCTCCGTCGTTGGCGGTCACGACGTCGTAGCCCTCGAGCTTCAGGGCGCGATCGAGGCTGTCGCGCACGCGACGGTCGTCTTCGGCGATCAGAATCGTGGCCACCGACCAAGAGTCGCACACGAATGTGAGAGAACAGTGAGACCCAGCAGGCGCGGGCAGCTCTCATATCGAACGCGGACGTGCCGAGTCTGAGCCATGGCATCGCGCACGTCGCAGCTCGAGACATCAACTTTCCACCACTCGAGCGCGACCGCGACGCCGGTTTGTCGGCTGGGCATCGACGGTCTCCCTGTGCCCCGCCTTCGCGGCCGCCTCCACGAGATCACCATCGCGCCGCTGGTCGTCGTTGGCTCGGTGATGGCCGCCCGGGCGCCAACGCACCCCGGACGAGTCGCCCTCGCCATCTTCACCGTCTCGACGGTTGCGATGCTGATCGCGAGCGCTGCCTACCACTGCCATGCGCACTCGTTCGAGCGCAAGCTCGAAGCGCGCCGCCTCGACCATGCGATGATCCACGTCGCCATCGCCGGGGCTCAGACCTCGTTCTGGATGTTGACTGCCCCACCGCTCATCGCCACGGTCGCCATCGTGACCGCATGGTCGGTCGCCACTGGTGGCATCGTCTACAAACTCTGTCGGCTCACGCTCTCCGGTTCGCCCGGCAACGCGCTCTACGTGCTTCTCGGCTGGACCGGCATCGCCATGGTTCCGTTTCTGATCGACGGCGGCGACGCCATCGCACTGGGCGCCGTGGTTGCAGGCGGACTCGTCTACACCTGCGGCGGTGTCATTCTCGCCCAGCGTCGACTCGATCTTTGGCCAGGGGTGTTCGGCTATCACGAGGTGTGGCACCTCATGGTCGTCATCGGCGTGACCGCACACTTCGCCGGGCTCCTCCGCCTCGTGGACGGGTTGGCCTAGCCCGTCGTGATCGGGGCGCCGTAGGCCGCCGCTAGGGTCAACGGGTGCGAATTCTGGTGACCAACGACGACGGCATCGACTCGATCGGCCTCCACGTGCTCGCCCGGGCAATGAAGCCCCTGGGCGACGTCGTGATCGTGGCTCCCGATGAGGAGTACTCCGGCTATGGCGCCGCCATCGGCTCAATCTGGCTGATGAAGCCTGAAGTGCACCGGGCCCACGTCGAGGGCATCGAAGAGGCGTGGGCAGTCACGGGACCGCCGGCGCTGTGCGCGATGTTCGCTCGCCTCGGCGCGTTCGGCGACATCGACATCGTCGTCTCCGGTATCAACCCCGGAGCCAACGTCGGCCGCAGCGTTTACCACTCCGGCACCGTGGGTGCCTGTCTCACCGCCCGCAACGGCGGAATCACCGGCGTGGCCGTCAGCCAATCCGTCGACTCCTGGGGCGTCGAAGGCCAGGCGATGGAGGAAGTCCTCGAGAATCAACAGTGGCAAGGGGCGGCCGACGTCGCCGCGCTCGTTGTGGAACAACTGCTCGCCGACCTTCCGAAGAGCCCAGTGGTCGTCAATATCAACGTGCCCAACCGGCCCGCCGCTGAGATGAAGGGCTGGCGGCGCACCGATGTCGGTAGCGCCCCTCCTCGCTCGATGGCCAAGGCGAAGCTCACTCCGAAGACCGGACACGACGGTGCCTTCCACGTCGACTGGTCATGGGGCGACGCCCTGCAAACCCCTTCAGGCGACGACACCGGCGCAGTGATGGACGGCTACGCGTCGCTCACGTGGCTCGGCGCGCTCGAGGCCGTCGAACCCCAGCCTGATCTCGCCGGCCGGGCCGAAGGCGCGCTCGACACTTTCTTCGGCTGATCGCCAGTGCTGACCGCCAGCGCGATCTCGCGCTCCTACGGACCTCGAACCCTGTTCGAGGATGTCACCCTGCAGCTCAGCGCAGGGCGACGGATCGCGCTCGTGGGCGGCAATGGAACCGGCAAGACATCACTGATCGAAATCCTCGTCGGCAATGCAGATCCCGACACCGGTTCGATCACCAGACCCCGCGACATGGTGCTCGGCTATCTGCCGCAGGATCTCGTCGACACTGCAAGCGGCACGGTGATGGAAGAGGTGCTGGCCGGCGCCGGCGCACTCACCGCCCTCTCGGATCGACTCCGCGAGCTCGAAGTATTGATGGGCGATCCCGATGCCGACCAGGACAAGGTGCTCGCCGAGTATGGCGACGTCCAGGGACGCTTCGAAGCGATGGGCGGTTATGCCCTCGAAGCCGACGCCCACAAGGTGCTCGCCGGACTTGGCTTCAAAGAGGCTGCGGTCGACCGGCCTGTCCAGGAACTCTCGGGCGGTTGGCGAATGCGAGTCGCGCTGGGACGTCTCCTGCTCGCCAAG
>CALKOE010000259.1 GCA_938091985.1 uncultured Acidimicrobiales bacterium
CGCGGGGCGGGCCGATCGCGATCGGTCCGTCGACAATCCCAACGACTGCTTTCGCGTCGCGTATCTGGGTGGGTCCTACGTGGAAACGATCCAGACGCGCGTCGACCAGAAGTCCGGCATCATCGCCGAGGCCGTGCTCTCCACTCGCCACGACCGTTGCGTGGAGATCTTCACCGTCGGCCAATCGCTGTTCACGGTGGAGTCCCACTACGCCAATGTCGTCTCGCTCGTCGAGGACTTCGGTGTGGAACAACTGATCTTCAGTATCTCCGGCGGTGAGATGTGTCGGATGGACGACCTCGTCTACGAGATGGGCAACTCGGTCGCTCGCGATACGCCGACGAAGTGGCGCTATCTCGATGGCGAGTTCATCGCGCCCGTGAGTCGTGGTGACGCCGAGGTCGTGGAAGCCGATCCCGAGTTCTTGCTCTCTGCGCACTGCAACTTCTCGCCGACGAAGAGCGATCTGGAAACCGAGCAGGCGCTGATCGAGAAGCTCGGGGACCTCGCTGATGAATATGCCGCAGTCGGCGACGATCTCGAGGTGGTCTTCTTTTTGATGAAGGATGCCTACGTCGACACGCCGACTCGGATCGAACGGCTCGACTTTCTCACGACGATGTGTGAGCAGCTCGACGAGCGGTGCGTGCGTCTGGCGCCGCCGGAGATGTTCAAGCCGGAGGAGCTTCGGGGCGACTATTCGCCCTATCTCTATCGCTGGGCGGATGACGGTCACCCCAACGAGAGGGCCAGCCAATACACCGCAGAGACGCTCGCCGCGATCGTCGAGTCGGCGCTGCTCAACTCCGAAGGTTGAGGGAGCGCTCCTCGGTCAGCGGTTGTGGAGGGGGCCGGCCGGGAGGTTTCCGTCGATGTCGGTGAACCCGTAGTGATCGGCGAGGGTGCGAGAGGCGACCGCGGTTCCGCTCCATTGGCTCGCCTCTGGATCGGCGGCGACCGCCGCGACTGCCCGTCCCGTGAACTCGCGAGATTCGGCGATCGAGACGTCGAGTGACTCTGGGAGGATGCCGGCGGCTTCGGCCAGTTCGATGCGTTCGGTTTTCACGAACCCGGGCCAGAGCGACATCACGCTGACGCCGTGTGGTTCGAGCTCGTGGGCGGTGTCGGCCGTGAGTCGATCGAGGGCGCACTTGCCCACGCCGTAGGCGACATGCCAGGCGTATTCCTGAGCGCCCGATGAGCTGATGTTTGCGATGAGGCCCCCACCGGCGGGGACCATGAAGTCGCGAGCGGCGAGCACGCTCGCGACATAGGCAGAGCGCGTGCCGACATCGATCATGTCGTCCCAGTTCGAGATCGGAACCTCCCAGAACGGCTGTCGAGAGGTGAGCTCCTCGCACACGATGAACGCGTTGTTGACGAGGATGTCGAGCCGACCGGACTCGTCGGCCACGCGAGCGAAGAGCGCAGCCACGGCAGCATCGTCGCGGTGATCGCACACGACCCCGATGGCGTGGCCGCCGGCGTCGTTGATCTCTGCGGCAGTTCCGCTGACCGTGCCGGGGAGGGGATTGTCGTCCTCGGTCACCGAGCGACCGGTGAGGTAGACGGTGGCGCCGGCAGCGGCAAGTGCGTTGGCGCAGCCTCGGCCGATCCCGCGGCTCGCGCCGGTGACGATTGCGACGCGACCCGCGAGGGCGCCGGTTTCGGGGTTGGTCATGTGTTCTCCTCCGGTGGTGATGTCCAGGCTCGGAATCGTGGACCGCCGACGTCGGCGGCGATGCTCACCGGAGACCCCAGGATCGCTGCGGGTCGCCGGTCGGGTTCGTGAATCGGCCACGCGCCGATGGGATCGCACGCGGGTGCCTTGGTGTGGCAAAACGTCGCCCAGGCTTGGCGCATCGCGCTCGACAGAATGTCGGCTGCCTGGGCCTGGTCGCCGTCGGCGCCCAGCGTTGCGCGCCACTCGGCGACGTCGAGCGTGCCGAAGTGAAACGGTAGATCGGTGGCATGCGCGGCCCCGAGATCGGGCGCCTGCCAATCGAAGCGGTACCTCCAGATCGGCAAAGACCGTGCGGCGTGGCGGTCCGCCAGCAGTGAGGCGGGGACGTGGAGGTCGGTGTCGGCGATCGCTTCGGCGAGATCGCCGTCGCACGCGGCGAGCCCCGCTCGGGCGGAATGCTCGGCATCGGCCGCGAACGCTGACGCCTTCGACGCGAGCCACGGCACCGCGAATTCCTCGGGGAGTGCGGGAATCTGGTCTCGAAACAGGGCCATCTCGTCGGCGGTGGTGCCGATGACGAGGGGCACGGGAGCGAGCTCGGCCCCGAGTGGACCGGCCGGCAACAGATCGCCGTCGACCCACGGGTGAAAGGGCATCATCCCCACGGTTGCCAACAGCTCGGCATCGGCATCGGCCTGGGCGGCGAGAAGCTCACTGACCGGCCTGCCTTGGAGCTCGGCGATGCGGTCGACGCCGCAGGCTGAGAGGTAGGTGTTCGCCACCGTCTCCGCCGAGGACTGGTCGAGCGTGGATCCGGGCGCACCACTGGCCACGATCGCGCCATCGAAGAGTCCTCGTGCCGCGGGGCTGGCCAAGAGGTGCGCGATCGCGCCGGCGCCGGCCGATTCGCCCATGAGTGTGATGTTGGTGCCGTCGCCACCGAAGGCGGCGGCCTCGTTGCGGATCCATTGGAGCGCGGCGATCAGATCGCGGAGGCCAAGGTTGCTCGGCACCCCGTCGGCAGCGAGGAAGCCGAGCGCGCCGAGTCGGTAGTTGACACCGATGACGACGACATCCCCCTCTGCCGCAAGACGAGCGCCGTCGTAGGTGGCGAGGCCGGCACTGCCGATCTGGAAACGGCCACCCGGGACCCACACGAGCACCGGTCGTTTTCCTTCGGTGGAGGGAGTCCACACCTCCGCTCGAAGGCAGTCTTCTCCGACGTCTCCAACGGCCATGTCGGGAATGGCGGCATCGCTCGTGATCACCTGCGGGGCCGCCGTGCCGGTGGTGTCAGCGGCCGCGGTGCCATCCCATGCCGGCACGGGTTGGGGGAGGGCGAAACGATCGGCCACGGCGTAGCGGACGCCGCGAAAGGCGATGCCGTGCTCGGTCTCGACGCCGGAGAGCGAACCGGCGCTCGTGGTGGCCGTCGGCGCCACTGCTAGTACGCGTTCGGGTCGCGCTGGACGGCCTCAGGCACGGGGTGGTTGAAGAGCTCGCTGGCATTTCGCCAGGTCACGCGTTCGACCTCGGCAGGGGAGAGACCGGCGATCTGCGCAGCGATCTTCTGCTGCGTGTGAGGCCAAGTGGAGTCTGCGTGGGGGTAGTCCGACTCGAGCAAGATGTTGTCGATGCCGATCACGTCGCGCTGAAGGAATGCCGACGGGTCGTCGATCGCGCACACCGAGAAGTTTCGCCGGAACGTGTCGGCTGGACTGATCGAGAGATCGTTCCAGGTGCCATACATCGAGTCGTACTTGCGGACGTGTTCGAGTCGGTCCAACAGCCCGGCAACCCAGCCGATTCCGCCCTCCGAGAGGCAGATCTTGAGGTCGGGGAAGCGAATCGGGATCCGCGAATAGAGCCAGTCGACCGCGGCAAACATCGCGTAGCCGAAGAAGAGCACACCGATGGTGTCGCTCGGAGCATCGGGTGCGGTGGTGGGTGAGGTGCCGGACGACCCCACATGAAGGCACACCACCGTTCCGGTCTCCTCGCATGCGGCCATGAGCGGATCCCAGTGGCCGCTGTGCAGCGATGGCAGCCCGAGCAAGTGAGGCGCTTCAGAGAAGGTGACGGCCTTGAATCCTCGTTCGGCGTTGCGTCGGACCTCTGTCGCCGCGATCTCGGGATCGAGTAGATACGGCAGCTGCAGCGGAATCATTCGGGCCGGGTCGGCCGCGCACCACTCTTCGATGCACCAGTCGTTCCATGCCCGGACACAGGCCAACGCAAGGTCGGTGTCGCCGGCCAGCTGTTGCAGCCGCTGGCCCGCGAACCCGGGGAGAAACGACGGGAAGCACACCGAGGCGTAGACGCCATTGATGTCCATGTCGGTCAGGCGAGATGTGATGTCCCAGGCGCCGCGACGCATTTGATCGAACCGAGTCGGTTCGAAGCTGTACTCCTCGACGGGACGGCCCACGACGGCGTTGAATCCGACGTTGGGCATCACCTCGCCCTCGAACATCCACGCCTCGGAGCCGTCTTCTTGTTCGATCACGCGTGGCGCCCGGTCAGCGAGGGCGGACGAGAAGCGCCCCTCGAACGCATGGCGAGGTTCGACGATGTGGTCGTCGACCGAGATCACCGTGAACTGTCGCTCAGCGGCGTCGGGCTCCGGCAGCCATGTGAACTTTCCCTTCTCTGCGGTCGTGAACCCCTCGGAGTTCTGGAGATCGTCGAGTGAGATTCCCACGTTGATGCTTCCTCAGGTCAGGACGTCGGGCTCGCGCCCGACGAGTTGGCGGATTGCTCCGTCCCAGTAGACGTCGGCGGCCCGCTCCACGAGCGATGCCTTCAGTTGACGCTGGAACACTTCGGCGATCGGTGTCGCCTTCTGGTCGAACGCCCGCAGACGCCAGTGCATTTCGCACGTGCGCTCGAACAGCACACTCTTGTAGACGGCTTCTTGCATGGTCGGCGCGGTGACGATCACTCCATGGCTGACGAGGAGGGCGACAGACTTGTCGCCGATCGCGTCGGCGAGGGCTTCGCCGGCCAGTGGGGTATCGACTTCACCGTCGTAGTCGTCGACCAGCACCATCTCGTCGGCGAGGATGCTCGAGTTCTGGTGAACGATGTCGGGGAGTTCGGGTACAGCGGCGAGCACCGCCGCGTAGGTCGGGTGGCTGTGCACCACCACGCGAGCGTCGGGGCGGCGACGGTGCAACTCGGTGTGGATATGGATTGCGGGGGTGACGTCCCAGTCGCCGGTCACCACTGCGCCGGATAGATCGACCTCCAGCACGTCGCGACCGCGTACCTCGCGCCACCAGTAGCCCCAAGGGTTGACCAGCAAGGTGTCGGACCCGGGCTGCTGCCAGCTCACGTGTCCGGTCATGTTCTCGGAGAAGCCCGCTTCGTCGAGGTGGCGCACCGCGCAGGCGAGCTCCTGGCGGGCCGAGAGTTCCACTCCTCGTGGTGGGAGGTGACTCGGTGCCCAGGCGGCCGTTCCCCCGATGCGGTCCTGCGTCATGTCTGCACCCTAGAAGGGCCTGGGGACGGCGTCAGATGCTGAACCCGGCGGCGCCCGTGCTCGCCACAGTTGTCGAGGCTGCCGCCCCTGCTGCGCAGCGTCGAGATTTGTCCGCTCAGCTGCGGCTGGAAACTGCCGATGAGAAGGGAGAGCCGAACAGGACATCGCGTTGCCGTCAGTACCCGACCAAGCTCCAGCTGTGGACCCCACCGCGTCCTCCCCTGCCCGGCGGGGCGAGTGGAAGGCCCGTCCCGTTCTCGCGTGGATCGTTCGGGCGACGCTGATCGTTGTACCGCTGCTTCTCAGTTGGCTGAGTGTTCGGGTGGCGATTCGCTTCGTGCCCCGCCCCGACGGCGTCGGCCCGACCGTGGCCTGGTTTGCAGGAGCGGTGGTGCTCTCGACGATCGTGCATCAGCTTGCTCGACGAGCGATGCGCCGGTTCACGTCGCTCAGCGTGCTCTTCAGCCTGTCGTTGACGTTCCCTGACGCCGCGCCGTCTCGCATGCGCGCGGCCTTCCTCTCGTCGAATGAAGACTCGGCAGCGAGCCAGGCCTCGCTCGAATCTGCCATGAAGGCGAAGCGACTGGCCGGGTTGGTCACGAAGGTGAGTCGCCATGAGGCGCGCTCGGGTCGCCACGGTGATCGAGTTCGCGGCTATGCGGAACTCATCGGTGAGGAACTCGGTCTCGACGACGAGGAGATGGAGCGACTTCGTTGGGCCACGTTGCTCCACGATGTCGGCTTGCTCGATGTTCCCCGGCGAATTCTCGACACCCGCGGTGAGCTCGATCCCGAGGACCGACGTGTGGTCGAGCTGCACCCAGTGCACGCGGCCAAACACATGGCGCCGTTCGCTGACTGGCTCGGAGAATGGACCGGCGCGGCCACCGATCACCACGAACGCTGGGACGGGACCGGCTATCCCGTCGGCCTCGCCGGCGAGGAGATCTCACTGGCTGGTCGGATCGTGGCGGTTGCCGACGCCTACGACGCGATGACCGCAGCGCGCTCGTACAAGAAGCCGATCGACAGCGGCGCTGCTCGCAAGGAGCTGGTGGACAACGCGGGAACCCAGTTCGACCCGGCGGTCGTGCGGGCGTTCCTCAACGTCGGCATCGAACGACATCGTGTCGGCCTTGGCCCATTCGGTGCCCTCGTCGAAGTCATGTCGAACCTCGGAACTGTCGCCTCCGGTGCCACCGCCGGCGCAGGCGCGACCGCCGGCGCCGCGGTGGTCAGTGCCGTTGTCGTCGCC
>CALKOE010000260.1 GCA_938091985.1 uncultured Acidimicrobiales bacterium
CTCACGACCTCGCGTCCGAACACCCCGAGAAGCTCGCGGAGCTGATCGACCTCTGGTGGATCGAGGCTCGGCGTCACAATGTGTTGCCGCTCGACGACCGAGGGCGCGATCGCTTCATCGATCCGACCCGGCCGGCCGCCAGCGAGGACCGAGACGTCTATCGCTACTTCCCGGGCACCACTCCTGTGCCCAATCCGGCGCTACCTCGAATTCTCAACTGTCGTCACGCCATCACGGCCCACCTCACCCTGAGCGACGAGAACGACGGGGGATTGCTGGTCAGCCAAGGCGCCGAGCTCGGCGGGTGGGCGTTGTTCGTGACGGATGGGCGACCCCGCTACGTCCACAACGTTCTCCGGATCGAGTTCACCGAGGTAGCGGGGGCGACTCGTCTGCCGACCGGTCGCGAAGTTGCCGTGCGGGTCGAGTACGAGCCGATCGAGCAGGGATGGGGTTCAGCACGGATGTTGGTCGACGGCGAAGTCGTCGGGACCAACGAGCGCATGCGCATCACGCCGATGGGCTACTCGATGGTGCAAGAGGGCTTCTCGATCGGCCGTAGCTGGGGTCCGCCCGTTGCCTACAACGACTACGAGGGCGAGTTCCCGTTCACCGGAGTTCTGCGATGTGTGGAACTCGAGACCGATCCCACCTCACAGGTGTGGACGCCGCGTGCGGAGTGGTCCAAGACCTGACGGAAGAGCGTCGGCCGCGTCTCACCCGCGACACCGGCTCGCTACAGTCCCTTGCTTGTTGACGACGCGGGCTCGCACGATCACTGCCCTCGCGGTGGTCTTGGCGGCCGGTCTGGGGTCGCGTCGAGTCGATGCGCTGCCCGACTTGGTCGAGGACCACGCGGGTGATGCCTTGTGGGCGACCGCCGTGGTGCTCGCGCTGTCGATTCTGTGGTCGCGATTACGCGCCCACGAGGCGGCAATGGTCGGGTTTGGGATTGCCGTCGTCGTCGAGGTCTCGCAGCTCTGGAAACCCGGATGGCTCGTCGATCTCAGGGACAACGATCTCGCTGCGCTCTTCCTCGGGCGCGGGTTCTTGTGGACCGACCTGCCCCGCTACGGCGTGGGCTGTCTGCTCGGCTACGGAGTGCTCACGTGGGTCGGCCGGACAGCGCGGTCGTGAGGCCGAGGCCGATGTAGATCGCGCCGGCTGTCGTCTCGCTTCGCCGAGTGGCGACCGGTGAGCGGCGGAGTCGTACTCCGATCCAACCGCCGGCCAGCGCGTAGGCGCTGTCGGTGACGACGCCGAGCGCGATGAACAGGGCGCCGAGGCTGATGATCTGGGCGGTGGCGTTGGCGGCGTCGACATCGACGAATTGGGGAACGAACGCAAGAAAGAAGACGGCAGTCTTCGGGTTGAGCGTGTTGAGCACGGCCCCGTCGGTGAAGATGCGACGCATCGACCGCGGCGTGGGCTCAGCGATCGCCGCGTCGAGCGGGCGACGCCGGCGGAGTGTGCTGATGCCGATGAAGACGAGATAGGCCGCGCCGGCGAACTTGACGATCGTGAACGCAGTGGCCGACGCGACGATGATGGCCGACAGTCCCAGCACAGCGGCAGCGATGTGGACCACGGTGCCCACGTGGATTCCTGCCACCGAGACGAGACCGGCGGCGCGGCCCTGGCTCGCGCTGCGAGCGATGATGTAGAGCACGGCCGGCCCGGGGATGACGAGCAGAGCGAGGGCCGCGCCCGAAAACACCAGCGCCGTGGACAGGTCCGGCAATGAGGATGCGATCATCTCGCGACCCTATTGCTGTGGCAGCGCAGGGAACTGAGGATTTCGGTTCTCCATGATGCTGTCGTGCTTCTCCTTGAGCGCCTGCACCATGCCGAGATCGGTGAAGATCCAGAAGGTGTCGTTCAGTACTGCGTCGTGAACCATGTCGGCAACCTCGGCCGGCGGGCGCCCCGACGTGACCATGTCGGCCAGGAAGTTGAAGCGCATCTCCTCTTCCGCGCTCGGTTCGACCAGGGCCGGCGGGGCGGCCTCTTCGGGGCAGTTGCGGTCGGAGTTGTGGATCTCGGTCGAGACGAACCCAGGACAGAGACACGACACGCCGACTCCGGTCTGTTCTCCCTGCATCTGGTGGAAGAGCCCTTGCGTGATGCCCACGACCGCCCACTTGCTCGCAGAGTAGGCACCGTGGCCCGGCAAATGGCCGGCCATCGACGCGGTGTTGATGATGTGGCCCTCGCCTTGTTCGACCAGGAGGGGGAGGAAGACCCGGTGGCCGTGGATCACACCCCAGAGGTTGACATCGAGCACCCATTTCCACTCCGCGACATTGAGTTCGCCGCCGCGCACATTGCCGGCGACTCCGGCGTTGTTGCACACGACGTGAACGGCACCGAACTCGTCGATCGTGCGAGCCCCCAGCTCATCCATGGCGTCACCGTCGGCCACATTCGTGACCTGTCCGATCACCCGGGTGCCATGGGCAGCAACTCCTGCGACCGCCTCGTCGAGGCGTGGCGCCTCGATGTCGGACATCACGACGTTCATCCCGGCTCGTGCAAATCGGTCGGCGAAGGCCAACCCCATGCCGCTCGCGGCACCGGTGACGACGGCGGTCTTGCCTGAGAGTTCTTTCATTGCCCGACCCTACGCGGCGCGCCGCTACGGTTCACCGCCATGGGCAAGGCACTCGACCGGCTTCTCGACGTTCTCGATCTGGAGCGCATCGACGCCGATATTTTCCGGGGACAGAACGAGACCAGCGACTGGTTTCGACTCTTCGGAGGCCAGGTGGCGGCACAGGCGTTGGGCGCGGCCCAACGCACGGTCGACGAGCACCGGGTCCACAGCCTGCACGGCTACTTCCTGCGGGGCGGCGACCCGAAGACCCCGGTCACCTACACGGTCGACCGGATCCGTGACGGACGGTCGTTCTCGACCCGCCGGGTCGTGGCCCTCCAGAACGGCAAGGCGATCTTCAACACGTCGATTTCGTTTCATGCCGAGGAGATGGGCTACGAACACCAGGACCCGATGCCGGTGGTCGAAGACCCCGAGACTCTGCCGACGTGGGCCGACCGGGCCGAGGCACTGAAGGGAAAGATTCCCGAGGAGCGCCGCGAGTGGTTGCTGCGAGAGCGTGCGATCGACACCCGCTCGGGCCTGCCCCAAGGCATGTTCAGCAACGTGCCGAGCACCGCACCGAACCCTGTGTGGATCAAGGCGAACGGCGACGTCCCCGACGACCCGGATATCCATACGCAGCTCATCACCTACGCGTCCGACATCGCTTTTGTCGACAACATGTATCGCCCACACCGGCGCGCCGATGTTTGCGGTGCAAATGGC
>CALKOE010000261.1 GCA_938091985.1 uncultured Acidimicrobiales bacterium
CGTCTCGTCGAAGATCCGCTGTCGGAGAAGCTCCTCTACAAGGAGTTCCGCGCCGGTGAGATCATCATCGTCGACGTCGAGCCTGATCCCGAGAGCGATGGCGAGCTGATGGTTGTCTTCCGGGCAATCGAAGGCTTCGAGCCGCCGGAACCGGAGTTGGCTGATGCCGTCGAGGGTGGCGACACCTTCTAGCTCGTCACGTCGGCGTGGGGCCTGGCCACCGCGTCCGTGTTCTGGCGTCTAGCGTCATCGCAATGCGCCGGGTCCGACTGCTGTTTCTGGGAGTTCTGCTTCTCCTCGTCCTCAGCGCGTGCCGAGTCGACACCACCGTCGACATTCTCGTCAAGGACGACGGTTCAGGTGTTGTCACGGTCACCGTGGTGGCCGACGCTGCGGCGGTCGATGCCCTCCCCGACGCGCCCGACGGGCTTCAGTTCGATGACCTGATCGACGCGGGTTGGACCCTCGACGGCCCCGACATCGATGCCTCCGGGGCGATGACGGTCTCCGCCGCCAAGCCGTTCGTCAACGCGGATGATCTTCCTAGCGTGCTGGCCGAGATCGCGGGCGACGGCGTGGTCTTCGACGATGTCGTGCTGGAGAAGACCCACTCGTTCGACCGCATCGGGCTCGCTCCGGCCAAGACCGAATACCAGCTGAGTGGCACTTTCAACCCCGACCCCGATCCGGCTGCGTTCGGCGACAGCGACCTGCCCGATGCGATCAGCATCTCGTCGCGCGCCGCGGAGCTTGACGAGCAGCGCAACACCACCACCAACGAGGGCGACGATCGCCTGATCATCCGGGTCAGGCTGCCCGACTCGGAATCGTCCGACACGGGTGAGCTCACCGGCGAGGCCGTCAGGTACGAAGCGCTCTACGGCGACACAGCGCTGATCCAGCTCGATGCCCGGTCCTCGACCGACGACATCTTGCCGCGGGTGTGGGCGATCGTTGCGCTCCTCGCGTTCCTGCTCTTCCTTGCGGTTCTTCTCGGTCGTCTCTCCGGGTTCTTGCTCGCCAAGTGGCGCACGCCCAAGGGCCGTCGGCGTCGTGATGTGCGCCGCCGCCAGCAAAACGCCGCAACCAGGGCCGAAGAGGCCAACCGGCCGCGGCGACGCATGTTGCGGCTGTTGATCATCGATGTCCACGGTGTGCTGGTTCGCCCGACCGACCCGCTCGAGGGGTTGCTGCTCCCTCTCATCACCGCCGAGCATCCCGACGTCGACGCCGATCGCGTCCGTGAACTTCATCGAAAGCTGGTGCTCGGCCGAGTGTCGGTCGAAGAGTTCTGGGCCGAGGTGGGCCTCGGTCCGGTTGCCGAGGACATCGAGACGAAGTATCTGTCGTCGTTTCGGCTCGTGCCCGGACTGCACCCGTTCCTCGATCGAATGGCAGCGAGCCGTCTGCCCGTGGCCGCGGTCGGCAATCAGCCTCGGGTCTGGGGTGATCGGCTGCGCCGTATGGCCTCGCTCGACGATGCGATCGGCTCATGGATGGTCAGTGGCGACGTGGGTTCGGCGCTGCCCGAGCCGGCGCTGTTCGAAGCGACCCGACGAACGATGTCGGTCGACCTCTTCGACTGCTTCTACCTCTCGAACCTGCCCGAACACCTCGACGCGGCGAAGGAGCTGGGGATGGCGACAGGCCTTTTCGTCGCCGGCAACGAGGCCGCCCCGGAAACCGAACACACCGTGGTTCGGGGCTTCGAAGACCTCCTGCGCAGTCGCTCCAACTGACGTCGCCCTCGGCTGTCACACCGGCCCTCTAGGGTGCCCCCATGGCACGAACTCGAACAGTGCATCGTTGCACCGCATGCGGCTCCGCGGCCCCCAAATGGGCCGGACGATGTGATGGCTGCGGTGAATGGAACACGCTGGTCGAGGAGCTCGACGTGCGCGATTCTCCCGTCGTGGTCGCCAGCTCCACGAGCGTGGCCCGACCGATCGCCGACGTCGCTGATGAGTCCACGCTGATCCGTTCGACGGGCCTCGTCGAAGTCGACCGCGTCCTCGGTGGCGGCCTTGTTCCCGGATCTGTCACGTTGGTCGGCGGTGAGCCGGGAATCGGCAAGTCCACCCTCATGCTGCAACTCGCGGGCGCCGTCGCCGAGGTCGGGCAGAAGGCGCTCTACGTGTCGGGCGAAGAATCGGCCTCTCAGGTGCGAGGTCGAGCCGACCGTCTGGGAGCGCTCCACGACGAGCTCTGGCTGGTCGCCGAAACCGTGCTGCCCCACATCCTTGCCCACCTCGATGCAGTCGATCCCGAAGTCGTCGTGATCGACTCGGTGCAGACGCTCCTGAACCCCGAGATGACCTCCGCGCCTGGGTCGGTCGCCCAGGTTCGTGAATGTGCCCACGTGCTCGTCCAAGAGGCGAAGCGTCGGGGCATCGCGTTGTTGCTCGTCGGTCACGTCACCAAGGAGGGCACACTCGCCGGCCCCCGGGTGCTCGAGCACGTCGTCGACACCGTCCTCGAGTTCGATGGCGACCGACAGCACGGTCTTCGTCTGTTGCGGGCCTCAAAGCATCGTTTCGGCCCCACTTCTGAGGTGGGCCTTCTCCAGATGGACGAGATGGGACTCGCCCCGGTTGATGATCCGAGCGGCCTCTTTCTCGCCGACCGGGTCACGGGTGTCTCAGGGTCAGCGGTCGTCCCCACGGTCGATGGCAATCGGCCACTCCTTGTCGAAGTGCAGGCCTTGGTTGCGCCGTCGCAGCTCGCCACGCCCCGTCGCAGTGCCCAAGGGCTCGACCAAGGCCGTCTCGCCATGCTGCTGGCCGTGCTCGAACGCCGCGTCGGCCTACCGGTGTCGAACGCCGAGGTCTACGCACTGGCGGTCGGTGGCGCCCGCATTCTCGACCCCGGGGCCGATGCCGGACTCGCGCTGGCTGTTGCGTCGTCGCTCACCGGTCACCCATTGGCCGATGATCTCGTGGTCGTCGGCGAGGTCGGACTCGGTGGCGAGTTGCGCCACGTCAGCCACATCAACCGCCGGCTCAGCGAGGCCGCGCGCATGGGCTTTCGTCGCGCCATCGTTCCGCACGCAACCGGAGAGGCCCCCGACGGTCTCAGCATCTTGCGCGCCCCCACGCTGGCGGCTGCGGTGCAGCTGGCCGACGTCGGGCCCTCGTAGCCCTGCCCGCTAGCGCATGCGAAGATGCGCCGATGCGCATCACGCTTCCTTCCGGCACCGCGGCTGAGTCCGCAGGCGAATCGACAGAACGCGGGCTCGTCGTCGTGCCCGACATCATGGGCCTGCGGCCGCTTTTCGACGACATGGTCGCTCGCTTGGCCGAGCAATGGCAGTGCCGGGTGGTCGCTCCCGACCTCTACGCGGGCCAGACCGACCTCGATCTTCAGGGTCGCTTCGGTGCCGCATCGGGGTTGCGCGACGACGACGTGCTCGGCGACATGATCGCCGCCGCCGATGCCACCGGGGCGGCGAGGGTCGGTGCCATCGGCTTCTGTATGGGCGGCATGTATGTCAACAAGGCCGTGTCAACGCAACGGTTCGACCGGCTGGCCTCGTTCTACGGAATGGTCCACGTGCCCGAGGGTTGGATCGGCGAGGGCCAGGGCGAGCCGCTCGCCCACATCGCCCGGGGCAACGCGGCGAGCCTGTTGGCCGTGGTGGGCACGGCCGACCCCTACACCCTGCCTGATGAGCTGACTGACCTGACCGACGCCGGCGTCACTGTCGCCGCCTACGAAGGCGCAGACCATGGCTTTGTTCACGACCCGGATCGTCCTGCTCACCGGGCGGAGGATGCCGCCGATGCGTGGGGTCGGGTCAGCGACTGGCTCTGGGGCTAGTCAGCGCGAGCGGATCGAGAGCTGTTCGCGGTTGGTGATCACGTAGCGGCGATCGCCCTGATCCAACCAGCCGAGCTTCACGAACGAGGCGATTGCCTTGTTCACGCGCTCGCGACTGGCGCCGACCATGCCGGCCAACTCTTCCTGTGTGATCGGCAGGATGAACTCATCACTGTCGCCGGCAAGTTCGAGGAGGCGCTTGGCGGTGCGCCCGGTGACATCGAGAAACACGCTGTCGGCCAGGGTCTCGTCCATCGAGCGCAGGCGCTTGGCCAACAGCTTCACGACGTTCCACAGTTCGGCCGGTTGGCTCTCGTAGAGGGCGCGCACCGGCGCGTAGGGGATCGCAATGACCGCAGACGGTTCGAGTGCACGCGCCTCCGCAGATCGGCCGAGGCCATCGAACAGCGGCATCTCGCCGAAGAGGTCGCCGGCCTCCATCAAGGCGACGACCGACTCGCGGCCGTCGATCGACTTGTTGGCGATCGCGATGCGTCCCGAGGTGACGATGTAGATCTGGTCGGGCTCCTCGCCCTCGGTGAAAAGCACGTCGCCACGCCGGAGGCTGCGTTCGGTGGCTGCGTCGGCGATTGTGGTGAGGTGATCCTCGGCGACGTCGGCGAAGAGCAGCGTGGCTCGAAGTGTGCTGGTGTCAGGCATGGGCGAGCACCACACTAGACAGGTGACCTCACCCCTTGCAGCCAAGCCGACCCAATGAGTGACAACACGACCGGCACGGTCTGGACCATCGTGGTCGCCGCAGGCGCCGGCTCTCGCTTCGGTGCGCCGAAACAGTTCCTCGATCTCCTCGGTGTTCGGGTGGTCGATCGATCGATTGCGACGGCCGCTCGCCACAGTGACGGGATCGTCGTTGTCACTCCCAGCGAACCGATTGCCGGGATGGATCCGGTCACCGGTCCCGACGGCGTTGAGTTCCGCGCCGTCACCGGCGCGGGCTCGCGTACCGGGTCGGTTCGACGTGGTCTCGCTGCAGTGCCGGCTGATGCGGCTGTGGTCCTTGTGCACGATGCCGCCCGCCCACTCGCCACCGATGCGATCTACGAGGCGGTGCTTGCTGCCGTCCGCAACGGGGCAGATGCGGTCACCCCGGCGATCCCGATCGCTGACACACTGCGACGCCGCAGCGGGGGAGTGGTCGACCGCAACGACGTCGTCGCGGTGCAGACGCCCCAGGGATTCACTGCCGAGGCACTGCGTCGGGCCCACGCCGACGGCGAAGAAGCGACCGATGACGTGACCGTTGTGGAGAACGACGGTGGCACAGTGGTGGTCGTGGATGGCGACCGACGCAACCTCAAGATCACGACTCCGCTCGACTTGGATGTGGCAGCCATGTTCCTCGAAGGGGCCGGCGAGGCATGACCGACGACATTCCCTTCCGGGTGGGTCAGAGCTTCGATGTCCACGCTCGTTCCGATGATCCCGACCGCGTGCTCGTGCTCGGGGGCGTGTCGTTTCCCGGCGAACCAGGGTTGGCGGGTCACAGCGACGCCGATGTTGTCGCCCACGCGTGTATCGATGCGCTCCTCGGTGCCGCCGGACTCGGTGACATCGGGCAGATGTTCCCCGATACTGATCCAGCGCTCGAGGGCGCCGACAGCATCGATCTTCTCCGGCGTGCGGCGCTGGCGGTGAGGGATGCTGGTTGGCGGCCCGGCAACATCGACTGCTCTGTGGTCCTCGACCGCCCCAAACTCGTCCCTGTAAAGGCACAAATGGAAAAGAACCTGACCGAAGCCGCCGGCGCGCCGGTGACCGTGACCGGTCGTCGCAGCGAAGGTGTCGGCGC
Organism: uncultured Acidimicrobiales bacterium; assembly: GCA_938091985.1. GTDB lineage: Bacteria > Actinomycetota > Acidimicrobiia > Acidimicrobiales > Aldehydirespiratoraceae > JAJRXC01. The sequence goes on from CALKOE010000261.1 coordinate 5,627, forward strand.
GCTCGGGCGCGGCGAAGGAGTCGTGGCCTGGGCCGTGGCGCTGGTGGCCCGATGAGCCCCGCGAAGAAGGGCCCGAAGAGCGGTCCACGCAGTCCCAAGTCGAGTGGGCGGGGCAAGGGCCAGCCGCGCAACGAACGCGCCCGGAGCGGTGGCAAGGGCGGACCCAAGGGTGGCCGCCGCGATGGTCAGCGGGGCACGACACCGATGCGCGACGGCGATTCCGCTGCTGCGAAGGGCGCCACGCTCGGAGGCGACCAGATCGAGGGTCGCCATGCTGTGCGTGAGCTCTTGCTCGCCGGTACCCGCCGCACGCGTGAGGTGGTGCTCGCCGGTGACCTCGATCCTGCTCCGATCCTCGACGAGATCATCGATCTCGCCGACGAGGCGAAGGTCAAGATCACCGAGATCGGCCGTGCCAAGTTCGAGTCGATGACCCGAACCGAAGGCAGCCAGGGAGTGATGGCACTTGCGGCGCCGCTGCGCCCCACGAACCTCGACACACTTCTCACGCCGGGCTTCGACGGCTCCAAGCCATTCTTGTTGCTCCTCGACGGCATTACCGACCCGGGCAATCTCGGCGCAGTTCTGCGAACCGCCGAATGCGCCGGCGTCAGCGGTGTCGTGTTGCCTCGCCATCGCGCGGCCCACATCACCCCGACCGTGGCGAAGGCCGCGGCCGGAGCGGTCGAACATCTCCCGATGGCCCTCGTGGCCGGCCTTCCGGCGGCAATGAAATCGTTGCGGGCGGCCGGCGTGTGGACGGTGGGGCTCGATGCGGGCGGCGATCGTTCGATCCATGATCTTCCCGTGGCCGACGAGCCCGTGGCGCTGGTGCTCGGTGCCGAGGGGCCCGGCCTCTCGCGGCTCGTGCGCGAACGTTGCGACACGATCGCGTCCATTCCCCTGATCGGCGTGCTCGATTCGCTCAACGTGTCGGCCGCAGCGGCTGTTGCGTGCTTCGAAGTCGCGCGCCGGCGGGCGGAGTCGGCGTCGGCGTAGGTCGGCCTGTGCGGCAGCTGCGCGAGAACGGCCCCGGTCGGGTTCGGGCCGGCTTCGTCGTTGCCCCTGCGCTCATTGTCTGCCTGCCACTGATCGCGTTCTCGTTTCAGGGCGACGAGCGACGCAACATCTATTTCAACGCGGAACGCTTCGGTACCAACCCGCTCGAGCCGGCACGGCAGGCGATCGATGAGATCGACGTGTTCCTGCGGCTCGGGAACTTCCGCCCGATCGGCAGGTTCTTCGACTACACCGAGCACTCGTTGGTGTTCGAGGCGGCGGAGGCCACGGGCCTGGCGCCCCACGTGGTTCATGGCGTCGTGCGGATGGCGATGGTCGCCCTGCTCGCCTTCGTTGCGTGGCGGCTCGTGCGCTCTTTGACGCAGGCGGCAGACGCGCCCGTGCCGTGGTTCGTTCCCGCAGTGATCGGTGTGGTTCTCGTGGCTGGCGGCCCCGAGAGCCCACTCGTCCATTTTCCTTTCTGTTCCTGCTCTCGGCACTGATCGTGGTCGGTCTGCCCCAAGTGATGGTGCAATCGCGTGACTTCGCGGCGCGGCTAACGCGACCTATCGAGCTGGTCTTGTGCGCCCTCGCCGGCGCCGCCGCGGCGATGTTCTTCGACCTCGTCTATGTCGTTGTGCCGCTCACGATTCTCTATCTGGCTGCGTTGGCGATCGCCGCAGGCGTCCCGCTGCGGGTGGCCGCAAGATCGCCGGCGGCCCGGCGAGTCGCCGCGCTCACCGCCGGCTTCTTCGCGGTCTTCGTTCCTGTTCGGATCATGATCGCCAACGAATGCGGCGACGGTTCCTGCTACAGCGGGTCGGACCTCGACCCGTCGACCGACGCCCTCTTCGCGACCTTCGACCGCATGGTGTCTGGTCTGCCCCCGGCCGGGTGGCGCTTCAACGGCGATCTGATCGAGGCATCTGGCGCGTTCTTCGGCTTCCGTGATCTTGCCGCCAACTCGCTGCTGTTGATTCTCGCGGTTGGCCTTGTCGGCTGGACCGTCGGCGTCATCCGGATCGACCGGGCCGACTCGCCGATCCCGGCGCGGGTGGGCGGAGCGCTCGCCCTGGTCGCAACGGGATTGATCGTGTTGCCCGCGCTGCTGGTGAGCCTTTCGACGCTGGTGCAACGTGGCGAGTTCGCGATCGGGCGGGCGTGGCGAGACTCAGTGCTGGTCGAGTTGGGTTGGGGCGTCGCATTCGTTGCCGTCATCGTGGTGCTCATGCAGATGGCGGCGCCGGTCCCCAGCGCGGCCACTGCGTTGCGAGCCGTGCTCACGGTGATGCTCGTGGGCGGCTTGGTGGCGACCCTGCTCGCCAATGTGCGGCTGCAAGAAGTCGACCGGCGAGATCCAGTGGCCAACCTCACGAACCAGATCTCGGTGGCCTCGGTCGACTTCGACCTGACGCCGGAAGGCGACGCCCATCGGTGCAGTCTCCTGGATCGCTACACCGAGTTTGCGCCGAACCCGGAAGCGTGGATCGGGGGTCCGATGCTGCGGGCCAATCTCGACCGTCTCGCGGTGGCCCGCCACGGTCGCCCCTTCTGCGAGTCCTCATGAACCCGTGAGGTTGGAGCCCGAGACAGGAGTCGAACCTGCGACCTGCTGTTTACAAGACAGCTGCTCTACCAACTGAGCTACTCGGGCGTGCGATGAACAGGTTAGAGGGCGCCCGGCTCCACCCATGCGCTTGTTTCTGCAAGGCTGTGGGGATGAAGCTCACCGAGGGCGAAACTGCAATGCTCGAATTCGAGCGATCGTGGTGGACCGAGCCCGGTCCCAAGGACTCTGCGATCAATGAACAACTCGAGATGTCGACGACGCGTTACTACGAACTTTTGAACGAGCTCATTGACCGACCCGAAGCCGAGGCCCACGATCCGCTCGTGGTCCGTCGTCTTCGACGCATGCGTGACCGGCGCCGCCGATCGCGTTCCGAACACGTGGGCGCAACCAGCGAGGAGCACAGCTGATGACTGCACCGGGGCGTTACGCCGCATCTGATGGATCGTTTGCAAAGTCGGCTGGTTCAGCCGCGGCCCGAGGCGGGGTGTTGATCGCGATTGCCGTCGTGATCGGCTTCGTGCTTTTGGCATGGGGCTTCGACGGCGGCGACGCCGATGCCGGCGCTGCCGCCGGTACCGACACGACCACGACCGCCCCCGGCGACGACAGCACCACCACGGTGCCCGGCGACGACTCCACCACCACGCTCCCCGACGACGGGACGCCGACGACCACGCCGACCGTGGTGGACCCGCCATCATCGGTCACGGTGCAGGTCTTGAACGGCACTGGCGAGGGCGGTTTGGCCGGTACTCGAGGCGAAACCCTCGGGGCGCTGGGCTACATCTGGAAGGCCGGCAACGCTGCGGGCACACCAGTTGCTGAGTCGAAGGTCTATTTCGTGACCGGATTCGGTGATGAAGCCGGTGAAGTCGCCGCAGCTTTGTCGGGTCCGGCCAGCGTCCTCGAACTGGCCCCCGCCGATCTCGCTGCGCTCGCCACCACAGAGCACGCGGAGGACACAGCAGCGGCCGACGTGATCGTCGTGCTGGGTGCCGACAACGCGCTGAGCTGAGCCAGAACCATTCCCACATGACCGAGGGTTTGTTCGCCGCGTTCGGGCGTACTCCTGCGAGAGCTGGGCTCTTTCTCGACTTCGACGGTGTCCTCGCGGACATCGCGCCCGAGCCCGATGGCGCCCGTATTCGCGAGGGTGTCGACGATCTGCTCCTCGAACTGAGTCGGCGACTCGGTCGAGTGGCGGTCATCTCCGGTCGTCCGGTGGAATACATCGATTCGATGGTGCCTGCCGAGGTGGACATCGTCGGTCTCTACGGTCTCGAGTGGCGCCACAGTGGGGTGCACCACACGCTGCACGAAGCGGAGCCCTACCGGGCGGCGGTGCGCGAGCTGGTCGCGGATGCGATGGAGCGGTTCGGCGCGGCCGTCGTTGAGCCGAAGGGTCTGTCGTTGACGATCCACTACCGCAGCGATGAATCGCTCGCAGCGCCGATGCGCACGTGGGTGGCCGAACAGGCCGACCGCACCGGGATGGAGCAGCGGCCTGCCAAGCGTTCGTTCGAGCTCCATCCGCCGATCAAGCGAGACAAGGGCACCGCCCTCGTCGAGTTGGCCGAGGATCTCGATCCGGTGGCATACCTGGGTGACGACCTCGGCGACTTGCCGGCCTTCGACGGGCTCGACGAGTTGGCGGCTCACGGCGTGGCGACGATCCGAGTGGCGGTCGACTCTGCGGAGGCCCCGCCGATCTTGCGCAGTCGTGCTGATCTCGTGGTGGTGGGTCCGGCCGGAGCCGAGGAACTTCTCCGCCAGATCCTCACTGCGGCGGAGGCGGCGTCGGACTAGCCCTCCTGGGAGGCAGCGAGTTGATCCGACAGCCAGTCGGAGGGGTTGCGGGCCTCGGCGCGGCGACGAAGCTCGGCGGCCCGTGATGCCCGCGTCGCGGCGTCCATGTCGAGCGCGGCGGCAAGTGCGAGAGCCTGGTCCTCGATGTCGAACGGATTGACCGAATGGACGGCGCCGTTGAGCGCGTCGTGCACGCCGGCCTCGCGGCTGAGCACGACGGCGCCGTCGCGTTCGTTGACGAGCGGACCCTCCATCGCGACGAGGTTGAGGCCATCGCGTATCGGGTTGACCATCAACACGTCGTAGCGGCGAAGGTGGGCGACGGACTTCGGGAAGTCGTCGACCAGATCGAGTTCGATCGGGTTCCAGCCGGGAGTGGCCCACCGGTGATTGATCACGGCCGCCAGCGACTCGATCTCGGCTCGATACGCAAGGTATTCGGGGAGGCCCTCGCGGCTCGGATAGCCGAGCGCCCGGAACACGACGGTTTCTCGGAGGTCGGGTCGGTCCTGCAGCATCGTGTCGTACGCCCGAAACCCGCGGAGCAGGTTCTTCGAGAGTTCGATTCGATCGACGCGAACGATGAGGCGGCGGTCGCCGAGGTCGGTGTCGATGGCCTCGGTCTCGGCTTGGCATCGATCCGAGGAAGCGACGCCGCGAATGTCGTCGGCGTCGGGGGCGAGGGGGGCGACGAACGTGGTGGGTGTGATCCCGGCGATCTCTTCGCAGCTGTTTCGAAAGTCTCGGGCCCAGCGATCTGAGTGGAATCCGCAGGCGTTGTGGCCGGCCATCCCGACGAGAAGCTCGGTTGCGAGGTCGTGGGGGAGGACCCGCATGAGGTGGGGCGGGGCGAACGGCGTGTGAGAGAAGTGCACGGTCGCGAGGTCGGGGCGCTTCTCGCGCAGCAACGGACCGAGTAGTGCGAGGTGGTAGTCCTGCACGAGTACGACGGCGCCGTCGGGAGACTCGTCGGCCACGACGTCGGCGAAGGCTCGGTTGTAGCGCCGGTACGCCTCCCACGCCACGCGAAAGCCCTTGTCGATGACCGGACGCCGGCTGAGGTCGTGGAGCCCGTGGTAGAGGAACCACAGCATCGAGTTGCAGACACCGTCGTAGGCCTGGGTCATGACGGTTGAGTCGATCGCAAGGGTGCGAGCGCGGATGCCGTCGGCTTCGATCACACCGCGACTGGCGGCCTGGCGGTCGGCATCGCTCAAGGCAGCGGCGATCCACACGGTGTCGGTGCCGGCCACGAGTGGGGCGAGGCCTGAGACGAGTCCGCCTCCACCTCGGGTGGCGATCAACTCATCGCCGTCTTCACGAAACGAGAGTGGCCCTCGGTTCGAGACGAGGACGACGGGTGCAGCCACGGGGCAACGCTAGTGGGCCGCAGCGTCAGCGGCCGTCGAAGTGAGGCATCATTCGACGATGCGGGTCGTGGTGTGTTCCGACAAGTTCAGAGGGACGGCGACCGCCCGCGAGATCGGCGACGCGGTCGCGTCGGCGGTCGAAGCCGCGGGTGGTGAGTGCATCGTGCAGCCGATGGCCGACGGCGGCGAGGGCACCCTCGATGCATTCGGCGGTCCGAATCGGACGACGACCGTGACTGGCCCGCTGGGCGCGGCGGTCGAGGCCGAGTGGTCGCTGCGTGATGGCGTGGCGGTCATCGAAATGGCCCGAGCATCCGGACTTCAGCTGGCCGGTGGCGCCGAGGCGAACGACCCCATGGAGGCCACGACGGCGGGCACCGGCGAACTCATCGCCACCGCCGTGGAGGCTGGCGCGCAGCGCCTCATCGTCGGGCTCGGTGGCTCAGCTACGACCGACGGGGGTCTCGGCGCGTTGCGGGCGATGGCTCCGCTGGGTCGATACCGCGGGGTCGACATCGAGGTCGCCTGCGATGTGAGAACGAAGTTCGTCGACGCCGCTGAGATCTTCGGCCCGCAGAAGGGTGCGAGCCGTGCCCAGATTGCGTTGCTCCGCCGCCGATTGGAACGTCTCGCCCAGATCTATGTCGGCGAGCACGGTGTGGATGTCGTGGATCTCGAGCGCGCCGGTGCGGCCGGTGGACTCGGAGGTGGCCTCGCCGTTGCCGGCGCGACCTTGGCCGATGGTTTCACCGTCATCGCCGATGCGGTTGAGCTCTACGACGCGATCGAGGGCGCTGACTTGGTCATCACCGGTGAGGGGCAGCTCGATGCCACCTCGTTCGACGGCAAGGTCGTGGGTGGCGTGGCCAAGCTCGCGGCGGCGGCCGGGGTGGCCGCGGTGGCAGTTGTCGGACGGACGATGGAGGGGACCGACTCGCCGATCCCGGTGATCGATCTGGTCGCTCGTTTCGGAGAGGAACAGGCGATGACCGCAACGCTCGACTGTGTCAGCCGAGCCGCCGCGGAGCTGCTCGCGTCAGCGTGAACCCTTGGCGCCGATGATCCAGCCGCCGACACCGATCACGACGACGACCACCAACGCGAACTTGATGACGCCGATCAGTGCGCCGACGACCCATTGCACGAGCGTGATGGCGCCGAAGATCGCTACTGCCCCGATCACGAGGCGGGCCGAGACAGAGAGGCCTTGGCGCTTTGGTGAAGTTGCCTGTTGTCGCTCGATAGCCACGACTACAGGCTAGATCACTCTTCGGTGCTGATCTCCGCGGCGCCGTTGCGAAGCGTGATGATGGCATCGGCGATGTTCAGGAGTTGGTCTCCGGTGTCGCCGTTGCGGGCCAGCGCCTGATCGACGGCGTGGCGGGCGTTCTTGTGGCGGACACCGC
>CALKOE010000262.1 GCA_938091985.1 uncultured Acidimicrobiales bacterium
AGGTACTCCTCGGCGAGGATCTCCTCGACCGACTTCGGGGTCTTGCGAATGGCATGCGGGTTCGATGCCGCATGTTCACGGGACCGTGACGCGATCTCCGCCAGCTGACGCTCGGAGACCTTGCCGGACTCGAGCAGCATGCGAGCGGCGATGCCCTCGATCGCGAAGGCATCAGGCCACAGCGGAGCCACGTAGTACGGGTCCATCTGTGTGGCGAGCACGTCGCGCAGCGAACCGGGCGAGGACTTGCCGTAGGAGTAGACGAACGCCGTGTCGACGTCGCCGCACTGCAGCTTCACCCAGGCCTCGTAGAGGGCCCAGGCGCCGTCCTGTTCGACGTGTGACTCGCTGATGGGCGGCACCGGACCGGTGCCGTCGATCGTTGCGACGAAGGAGAACGCCTGGCCGGCGAGAAAGTCGGAGGACCCCGAGCACGTGAAGCCCATGTCCTGTTGGGTGAGGCCCACCGCATCCTTGGCCTGGGCCATGAGCGGAACCATGAACTCGACCTCGGACTCAGTGGGAATCGCCGCCTGCTGACGCTGTGCGAAGGAGACGATTGCAATGTCACGCAAACCGTTGTCACGCATTACTCCAACTCTCCTTTCTGGCCGATGGTTTCGATGTCGGGGATGTCGACGTCGGGTTCGCCGGTCGGTTCCCATCCGAGGATGTTCGTGGCGGCCATCTCGAGTTCGTCGTCGGGCTTCCACACGGCCCGCACTCGGGTGCCGAGCTTCACGTCTTCGGGCTCGCAGTTGATCACGAGGCCCATGAACCCGACCGACGCACCGTCGAGAAGGATCCATGCCGACACGTAAGGCGGCTCCAGTTCAGGCCGGCTGGCGATCGGCACGCGGGTGATGTTGAACGACTCGACGTAGCCGGTGTCGGGGAGCTCCACCGGACCTTCGGTCATGATCCCGGCAACTGGGCTGACACCCCGGGGTGGCACGAAGACTTGACCGGTCTTGGGGCACCGCTCGGCGAGGATCTTCTTGTCCTTCATGCCGCGGAGGTAGGTCGAGAGCGCCACACCCGGCGTGTAGGTGTATTCGATGCGGATGGGAGTGCGCACGCTCTGCACGCGCTCGACACCGGCAATCGAGTCGGGCACCGTCAGCTCGACATCGAGCCCGGCCGGACGACTCGTTGGGTCCTGGCTCTTTGTGTACGCCATCAGCCGCTCTCCTCTGGAATGAAGCCAGCAATATCTGCGATGTGGCCGACGCGTTCGTCGCGCCACTGGATCTGCACCCGCATGCCCGTGGCCATGTCGGCCGGTCCGTCGACGAAGACGGCATGCAGCATCGGCGTGTCCGCACCGTCGAGAGTGATCAGCGCCCACGCGACATCACGGTCGAATGGCTGCTGGTCTCGCGGCGGGCCGCCCCAACTCCACGACACCACGGTGCCGGCCTGACCGACATCGACCATCTCGCCGAGCGGTGCGGCATCGATCGGGTCGTATTCGAGGGGCGGGCACATCACGGTTCCGTCGGATCGCTTCACCCCGAGCACCACGCCTTCACGAAGCCCGGTGAGGAATGCCCCCACGACGGGTCCGGTGGTTCGGGTGAAGGGATACTCGAGCACGAGCGGCGCTTGCAGTACGTCTTCGGCCATGGCGGGGAAACATAGTGCTGCTCCCGCGGTGCGGCCTAGTTCGAAACATGGTTAGCATTTACTTACCAATACCTCTAGAGTGCGTCCATGCCTGCCACCCTCGACCGAGTCGCCAGAGCGCTCGGCGACTCCACCCGTCTCGAGATCCTGGGCGCGCTGCGCGGCGACGAACAGACCGTGGGCGCCATCGCTGAAGGGTTCGCCATGACTCGTCCGGCGATCTCACAGCACCTGCGTGTGCTGCTCGATGCCGAGCTCGTCGCGGTGCGGGCCGAAGGCACTCGCAACTACTACCGGTCAACGCCTGACGGCCTCGCCGGCCTGCGGGCATGGCTCGAAACATTCTGGGACGACGCGCTCGACCGCCTTGCTGGCGAAGCAGCGAAGGAAGAAGCCGACAAGGGGGCCCCAACGTGACCGATCTGATCATGCGCCGACACATCGCAGCATCGAGGGAGACGGTGTTCGCGTTCCTCGTCGAGCGAGAAAAGCTGCTGCGTTGGCTCGGCGTCGGAGCCGATCTCGACCCAGTTGCCGGCGGCAAGGTGCGAATCGATGTCACCGGCGGCGACGTGGTCGAGGGCGAGTTTCTCGAGATCACGCCGCCCGAACGAGTGACGTTCACCTGGGGATGGCTCGGAAGCCGCGACGTGCCCCCCGGGTCGAGCACCGTGACCTTCGATCTCATCGCCGACGGTGCCGACACGTTGCTCACCCTCACCCACACGGGCCTGCCGAATGGAGAGGACGACAGCCACGCCATCGGCTTTATCGGCGAACGCGGCGCCGGCACGCCCGAGATGCACGGCGTCGAGGGCAGGGTGCATATTACCAGCGGTACCTTCGGCAAGGCACTCGGCGGCGCCAGCGGCGGTTACATCACGGCGCCGCAGCCTGTCATCGACATGCTGCGCCAGCGCGCCAGGCCTTACCTGTTTTCCAACAGCCTGGCGCCGAGCATCGTCAGCGCGACGCTGGCCGCGCTAGACCTGCTCGAGCGCGGCGCCGAGTTGCGCCGGCAGCTGGCCGATAACACCGATTATTTCCGTCAGCGTATCGCCGATGCAGGTTTCGATGTCATAGCGGGCAGTCATCCGATCGTGCCGATCATGACCGGCGATGCGATCAAGGCGCAACAACTGGCGAGCGAGCTGATGCAGCATGGCGTGTACGTAACCGCGTTTTCGTTTCCGGTGGTGCCGCGCGGGATGGCGCGCGTGCGCACGCAG
>CALKOE010000263.1 GCA_938091985.1 uncultured Acidimicrobiales bacterium
GTGCTCCGGCGATGCGAAACGGGTGCGGTTGAGATCGCGCGAAACACCGGATACCTCGGCCCTGCCAACGTCGTTCTCGGTCGCCGCCATCGAGTGCACGTAGAGCAGGGGGATACCCGCCAGCGCGAGCGCAACCGAATGACCCGCAACGATCCGGGCAGCCACGACGCGATCGCTGAACGGCAACCCATCGTTCGCCTCGCCGACTGCACACAACGATCGCCATGTCGCAGCGAGCTCGTACGGCTCAGTGCCGGTGGGGGTGGCAGCCTCGTTGACCACACCGCCGGACAACCGACAGCGATCAGCCAACGCGGCGATCTGCGCAGGATCGAGCCAGCCGGCCGCCGGGCGCACGCCAACCCCATCGTGGCTGGCAAGGAAGTTCATCACCGTGGTTCCGGCTCGCTGCTCGAGTTGGCTCGCCCACCGGGTCAGCGGTTCGGTGTCGCCCGTGTGCAGTGCGTGTAGCACGAGTGGCGCAAGGGTGAATTGATAGATCGCGTGCGCCTCGGGCCTCTCGACAGTGCCCAGATACGCCACGTTGTCGTGGTGGGGCACGTTGGTCTCGGTGATCAAAACGATGCCAGGGTCGATTTCGTGCAGACAATCTCGCAGCAACGCGACAATTCGGTGGGTGTCGGGACGGTGTACCGAGCTCGTCTGCGGGTCCTTGCCGATGAAGGCCACCGCATCGAGCCGGATCGCCGTTGCCCCGTTGGCGGCGTAGCGAATGATCGCTTCGCTGACCGCCAGGAGCACCTCCGGTGAACGGAAGTCGAGGTCGACCTGATCGGCGCTGAAAGTCGTCCAGTAGTCAGCGGTCGAACCATCGGATCGGGTGAAGGTCGTGGTGGGCGGACCCGGCCTGGGTCGCACGACTGCGCTCATGTCGGTGCTCGCCGGCACGACTCGAAAGAAGTCGGCCCGATCGAGATCACCGTCGAGATGAGCCCGAAACCACCGCCCCTTCGACGACACATGGTTGATGACGGCGTCGGCCATCACCCGCGACTCGGTGGAGAGGCGCTCGACGTCGTCCCAGGTCCCCACCGCCGGGTCGACCATCGCATGGTCCTCGACGCTGAACCCGCCGTCGCTCGACGAGGGGTGGAAGGGCAGGAGGTGGACGCCGTTGATCTCCGGAGACAGGAACCGCATCACCTCGGCGACCCCGGCCAGACCGGTTGGTCCGAACTGATCCGGATATGCGATCAGCCATGCATCTCTCGATGACCACCGGGGCGAAGAGTCTGTTTGCGTCGCCGCAACCAACTCATCGAGGCGATCCGCGACGCCGTCACCGGCATCGCCGTAGAGCTCCCGAAGAAGCTCCCGGCGCAGGCTCAGCTGTCGACCTCGCCCGGATCCACCGGTTCGGGCGGCTCCGTGCCGGTGAGCGAACGACTGAAGTCGAGCAGCTCGTCGATGCGATCGAGCGCAGCGGCCCATGTCACGCGGTCGGGAGGATCTTCGGCCAACGCCTCATTCGACTCACGCCACAGCTCGTCGAGCTCGACGATCAGTTCTTCGAGGCTGTCGGGCAGTCCATCGTCGTCGACAACATCGTCGGTGTCGGTGGGCGGGGGCTCGACGGCCCCACCAGCCGGGTTGTCGAGAATCGAATCGAACTGCTGACCAGGGAAGAGATTCTCGAGCGCCGCTTCGAGGTTGGCACCGATGGCGAGCTGCTCTCCCTCGCCAACCGACACGATCACATTTTCGAGCGTCGGCACGCTGGTGCCCTCGGCGGCGACATAGAGCGAACGCACCCAAAGGATCGCGTTGTCGATCGGGAGCAACAAGACATCGCTGAACTCGACCGTGGACCCATTGGCGTTGAGCAGCGTGAGCCGCTGCGCGATCTCCTCGTTCTGGGCGATGCTCGTGGCGACGAGCACCGGGCCGGGAGCCGACGCGCTGTTCATTTCGTAGCTGACCAGGCGCGAGAGTCCGTCGGCGGTGGTCTCGCCGACCATGAACGCCTCGAGCTCTTTACGACCGTCGTCCTCCGCAAACGGGACGAAGGTGCGCATCGTCACGAAGGAGGGATCCTCCTCGCCAGGAAGCGTCAGCAGCGAGTAGTAGGGGTTGACTCGACGCTCGCTGGATGTCTCCACGCCGAATTCGTCGGTGCTGGTTTCCTCGGTACCGCCCGCTCGAACGGTGCGACCCGGATCCTGGGCAACCGCCCACGCCTCGGTGCCGATGATGAGCGCCTCAGGATCCTCGACCTGATAGCGGGCATACATGTTGGTCTGCACTCGGAACAGATCCTGCGGGTAACGCAGGTGATCGCGAAGGGTGGCCGGCATCTCTTCGAAATCGGAGAAGAGCTCGGGGAATGCGTCTCGCCATGCCTCGATGATCGGGTCCTCGGTCGGCATGACGTAGAACGAGACGGTGCCGTCGTAGGCGTCGACGACCGCTTTCACCGAGTTGCGGACGTAGTTGAAGGCCGAGCCGGAAAGGCCACCCTCGCTCAGGCGACCGTTCTCGCTGCTCTGGCTGTAGGGGAAGCGGTTCGACGTGGTGTAGCCGTCGATCACGTAGAGGATCCGACCGTCGACGATCACGGGGTACGCATCGGCATCGAAGTCGAGGAACGGCGCGAGCGCTTCGACTCGGTTGTGAACGTCGCGGTTGTAGATGATGCGGGTGTCGCCGTCGACGAAGTTCGAGATCAGCGGATCGATCTGACGGAAGCGCAACGCAAACGCCGCCTTGCGCAGGAAGGAGCCCATGTCGACGCCGCCGGCGCCGTCGTAGAGGAACGGCACATCGGCGCCGGTTTCGCTGTCGACGTAGTCGATCTCGCTCACCGTGGTGTCGACGAGGGCGTAACCGCCGAGATCCTCACCGTGGTACAGCTGCGGTCGCTCGACGGCGGAGTCGAGCGACTCGTCGACCGATGTCGGGAGGCCGGACACCACGAAGTCGGGGCTACCCGCACTGGTGGGAGTATTGGCCGTGGCCATCGCCAGGCCGTAGCCATGGGTCAGACGCACGTGCTCGCGCTCCCAGCTGAGCGCTTCGTCGAGCTGCAGCTCACGGGCACCGACCACGACCTGACGGAGTTCGCCGTCGATGACGTAGCGATCGGTGTCGAGCGCAGTGCCGGCCGACGTGCTCGGGTCGGTGTCGACACCGACGAAGCGGTAGAAGTCGCGCTCGGTCTGCTCACGTTCGAACGTGGGGTGCACCGCCACCGGGTCGAGCAGTCGGGCGTTGGCCACGGTCTCGGCGTTGCTGCGGATCTGATCAGCCGTGAGCTCATCGGTGTAGTCGAACTCTCGACGCTCGACGTCGCTGTCGTCGAGGCCGAAGGCGAATTGGGTTGCCTCGATGTTGCGGGCCACGAACTCCGCTTCGCGGGTTGTCTCGTTCGGCTCGACCTGGAACCGCTGCACGAACGCCGGATAGATGCCGCCGACGACGATGGCGGTGAAAGCCCACAGGCCGACGGCCAGCACCGGCATGGTCCAACCCCGCAGCCGAAGATTGATGACCAACAGCACTACGGCCGAGAGGGAGATCGCGATCAGTAGGTAGATGGCCGGGAGCTGCGCATTGACATCGGTGTAGAGCGCACCGTCGACGGCGCCGCGGTCGGACACGGTCAACTCGTAGCGATCGAGCCAGTAGTCGGCGGCCTTGATCAGTGCGAGCACCGCGAGAATCGCGGAGAGGTGGACCTTGACGGTGGGCGTGGCTCGGCTACCGGAAACCGCGGTGATCCTGATCGAGCCGTTCAGATAGTGGCTGATCGCGGTGAGGATGAAGATCATCACGAAGCTGCCGAACGCCCAGCTGACCACAAAGCTCAGGAAGGGCAGCTGGAAGACGTAGAAGCCGACGTCGACGTTGAACTGTGGATCCTTGATCCCGAAGTCCTGGCGGTTCGTGAAGAGCAGCCACTCTTCCCACTGACCGGAGACACTCGCAGCCGCGACCAGCGCGAAGAGCGCCGAGACACCAGTGCGCAGCAGGCCCTTTCGGCCCGCGATCACATCGTGGTAGCGCGAGAGGAGCTCTTCTTCGGGTCCGGCCGGGCGAAACGTCGGCGCCGCCCGATCCGAGAGGAAGAGGTTGAGCCACATGAAGACGAAGAACAGGCCACCGAAGATGAGGGTCAGCGCAACCTTGGCCCCCAGAACCCGACGCCACACGGCAGCCAGGTCGAGGGCGTCGAACCACAGGTAGTCGGTGTAGAAGCCGGCGATCCCTGACAACGAAGCCAGCAGGAACACCATGGCAACGACCGCAACGATTGCGACCGCACGGCCGCGACCGCCAATACGACCGTTCTCGCGACGGGGAAGATCATCAGCAGCGCGCATCGACAGCAGACTACCGGCCGCTCACCAACTGTCGGAGTCGAGCCGCCGATTCAGTTGTCGGCTGCCACGAGCCAGCAGGTGCAGGCAGGGTGTGCGGGCGGGTGTGAGTCGCCCGTCGGGAACTCCCCACCGGCACTGATATCGCCCGCCAGAGCGTTGTCGGCACAGTCGGGACCACACGGCCCGCTGGGCTCGACGGTCCACGCCACGTTGCCCTTGAGCGTTGCGATCGCAACCAAGCCGTCGACGGCAACCGCGGCAGCCGCTGCGGCCTCGTCGATGCGGCGGCTTCGCGATTCGCGATAGAGCGCTCGGACCGTGTCGGAGAGTTCGTCGGCATCGTCGACTCGCTCGGCGACCTCCGCGAGACGGCTCCGAACTGGTTCGAGGGCGATGGCCTCGATCTGTGCGTAAGCCGCGGAAAGCCCAAGACGCTTCGACCCGCCGAGTTCAGCGGCGAGGTCTTTGAGCGCCGACGCCGAAGCCTTCTCGTAGGTCGAGCGGTGCGCTTCAGGGTCGTCCGTCACGAAGCTGAGCGCCTGGGCCCCACTGCGGCGAACGCCGTCGAGGAGGGTCCCCTGCTCTTCCACCAATACCTTCTTCATCGCCTTGGCGGCAGCAGCCGCAGCCTTCGTGCGCGCCGCGGATCGAGCGGCGTCCATAGCGTCGGGCTCGGGCTCTGGTTCGGGTTCCGGCTCTGGTTCCGGCTCTGGTTCGGGCTCGGGTTCCGGGTCGGGCTCGGGCTCCTCCTGAGCGGACCGCAGCTTCGCAAAGACGTCAGCTGCTTCCGGCTCCGGCTCAACCTCCTCCGGCACTTCCTCGACCTCTTCGGCTTCTTCCGTTTCGGCTTCTTCCGTTTCGGCTTCTTCGGCCTCGACGTCTTCCGCTTCGGGCTCGGCCTCGGCCTCTTCCTCTTCGGCCGTCACCTCTTCGGCTTCTGCCTCGACGTCGTACAGCGCGACCTCTTCGGAGGCACTGTCTTCGGAAGCACTGTCTTCGGAAGCACTGTCGTCGGATTCATCGGATTCAGACGAGGCAGCGTCGCCGTCGTCCGTGGACTCAGACTCGGTCTCAGACTCCGATTCCTCCAACACGTCGAGGTGGGGCAGGGCCTCCATCTCGGCTGTGGTGAACGTGTCGTCGACCGGTCCGGGGTCGACGATGTCGTCGACCAGCGGATGGCCCACCAGTCGCGCTGCTTCGATCTCGCCCTCGAGCTCATCGGGGGAGGGGGTCTGTTCGGAGGTGACCCGAAGACCAGCCCGCTCAGCGGCGGCACGGGCCTCCGGCACGGAGTTCACAAGATCACCGACCGAGACATCGAGGCTTTCCTGCGCGATCGTGAGTGACTCGAGGAGACGGTCGCGACCCGCTCGGAGTTGCTCGACCTGGGCGCGCCCGGTCTGACGCTTTCGGGCGAGATCGCGGAGCATTCGTTCGCGTACTGTCTGGGCCTCAGCCACCATGTCGCGACCGCGGACCCGGCCGTCTTCGACCAGTGCCTCTGCCTCGCGCGTCGCAGCCTCGATCGTTTGTTCGCGAGCCGCTGCCGCCTCGTCGCGGGTCAGCTCAGCCGCGGCGATTGCCTCGTCACGCACCGCTTCGGCCTCGCGCTCGGCTCGTTCAGCGCGCTCACGCGCCGCGAGGTGGGCAGCTTCGAGCACCTGGGTCGCTTCGGAGCCGAGCGCCTCAGCCACCCGGTGTGCCTCGAGATGCTCAGGCGAAATGCCATCGAACTCGGCCAACCGACCGGTGAGCTCGTCGCGGGCAAGGCGGAGTCGGCGGATCTCTTGCGCCGCTCGTTGCAGCTCGCTGCGGACCGCGGTGGGGTCGAATCCGCGCCGGACAAGATCGAAAGAGGCCGACTCGAGACGCGATGGGTCGAGGTCATCTGCGGGCGAATTCACGATC
>CALKOE010000264.1 GCA_938091985.1 uncultured Acidimicrobiales bacterium
GACACCTTTGGTGTTGCCGACGTCGACGACACGCAGCTCGACGTCCTTCGGGAGCGAACGCAGGGCTGGCCCGTGGGGATGTACCTGGCCGGCCTTTCCCTGCGCGACGCCCCAGACGTCGAGGAGCAGATCCAACGCTTCGCGGGCGATACCCGACACCTGTCGGAGTATCTCGCCGGCGAGGTCCTCGATGGACTCGACGGCGACACCCGAGCGTTCCTGCTGACAACGAGCATCGTGCACACGCTCGAGGCCGACCTCTGCGACGAGCTGACCGGCCACCCCGGCAGTCTCTCGATGCTGCGTCGGCTGCTGCGCGACAACGTGTTCACCGTTGCGCTCGACGAGGCCGCGACGATGTTTCGCTACCACCCGCTTCTGCGCGAGAACCTCGAGTCGACACTGGCCGAGGAACACCCGGAGCTCCTGCCCACGCTGCACGCGCGGGCATCACGATGGTTCGAACGCAACGACGACCTCGACCGCGCAATCCACCACGCCACCGAAGCCGGTGACACAGCGCGGGCCCGTCATCTCATCTCCAGCCGGTGGCTCGAGTTCACCAGCGCCGGTTCGTTTACGACGATCGAACGATGGATCCGGCGCCTCGGCGACCACGGGCGATCCGATGCCACCGTGTGTCTGTCGATGGCGTGGTCGATGCTCAACCTCGGTCGCTACGACGAGGTCGACGAGTGGGTCGACGCGGCGACGGCGGCCGCGAACGACGAGCTGGAGGCTCGCCTTTGTCGAGTGGAAGGAGCCACGGTGCGGGCGCACCGCGCTCGCCACCTCGGCAATGTCTCTGAGCTTGTTGCCCAGGCCGAGTTCGCCGACACCAATGCCGACTACGACCTTCTTCCAGAGCCGGGCGAGGAGCCCGAGCGGATCACGGGCGCATCTGGTGCCGCGCTCGCCGTGAACGCGGCAGCCCGCTACTGGAGCGGCGACCTCGAAGGTGCAACCGCGAAAGCGTCGGCATCGGTGACGCACGCACGGATCGTCGGTGAGCCGTCGGCAATCGTCCTCGGCTACTCCTACCTCGGCCTCGTGGCCGCAGAGACCGACGATCTCGATGCTGCGCTCGCCCACACCGACCAGGCCCTTCGCTTCGTCGCCAACGCCGACGACGAGGCCGCGCTCACCGAAGCCGAACGCGTCGACCGTCCGATCGACGAACGACTCTTCCGCATCGCGATCCTGGCCGAGCGGGCCCTGGTCCGGAATCTTTCCGGAGACCGCTCCGGCGCGAGGGCCGATCTTCGCGAAGCGAAGACGATCGCCGACACCGTCGATGCCCGCACCGAGGAGCGGCTGCGACTCGTCGAGAACACGATTCGCTTCGTCCCGATCGACCAGCCGAACCTTCCCGCGGGAGCGAGAGAACTCACCGACAAAGAGCAGGCGGTGCTCGCGCTGCTCCCCCACCAGCTGTCACGTCGAGAGCTCGCCGAACAGCTCCACGTGTCGGAGAACACGATCAAGACGCACCTCACCTCCATCCGCCACAAGCTCGGGGTTCCCGGCCGCGGTGATCTCGTCGAGCGGTCAATCGAGCTCGGACTCCTTTCGAACTGAGCGGCAACGTGCGCGAAACTCCTCGCCATGTCGAGTGACCGCCCCGAGCTGCCCGCCCCCCTCGAACGGATCAACCGCCAGGTGGTTCTTCGTCAACGCCCCGACGGGATGCTGACCAACGACGACGTGGAGGTCGTGGAGGGCGAGATGCCGACCCTCGGAGATCGCGAGATCCTGATCCGGATGGTCTACATCCAGATGGATGCGGCGGTGCGCAGCTGGCTCGACGAGGGCGAGGGCTACCTCCCTGCGGTGAAGATCGGCGAGGCAGTCCGCAGCGGCGGTATGGGTCGCGTGATCGAGAGCAACCATCCCGACATCGCGGTCGGCGAATGGTGCGGTGGTGGGCTGCCCGGCTGGAACAGCTGGGCCGTGGCCGACGGCGACAGCCCACTCGTCAACGCGTTCCCCGCCGATCACGACGCGTTGTTCCAGATCGCCGTCATCTCCTCACCGGCCGCGACCGCCTACTTCGGTCTCACCGATCTCGGCGAGATCAAGGAGGGCGACTCCGTCCTCATTTCCGCCGCCGCGGGATCGACCGGGTCGGTGGCTGTGCAAGTGGCGCGAAATCTCGGCGCCACCGTTGTGGGCATCGCCGGTTCCGACGACAAGTGCCGTTGGGTCGAGTCGCTGGGCGCCGAAGTCTGTCTCAATCGTCACACCGATGATCTGGCCGCCCGGCTGAAGGAGATACGACCGAGAGGATTCGACATCTACTTCGACAATGTCGGCGGACCGATCCTCGATCTCGCCCTACGCCGCCTCGCGATCGGTGCCCGCGTGGTGATCATCGGTGCGATCTCGATGTACAACGAGAAGGGTCGCCCACCGGGCCCATCGAACTACCTCAACCTCATCAACAAGCAGGCAAAGATGGCCGGCTTCCAGGGTCTCGCCTATGTCGATCGCTATCCAGAGGCGTGGGACCAGATGTGGGAGTGGGCCGCCGAAGGGAAGATGGAGTACCGCACCGACATGAAGTACGGCCTCGACAGCTGTGTCGAGCAGCTCAATTCTCTATTCACGGGCGCCAACACCGGCAAGGCCCTGGTGCAACTCTGCGAAGACCCCGGCCCCGGTCCCTACTGAACCTTCCGGAAAACGAACTGAGGCGAGCCAGCCACACATGGTGTGGCCGACTCGCCTCGGTTTGCAGAGCGGGTGTTACGCCAGAGCGCTGCAGATGGTGTTGGTGAGCAACGTCGACAGGATGTACGGGTCGGCGTTGGCGTTGGGGCGACGATCTTCGATGTAGCCCTTGCCCTCCTTGGCGACCTGCCACGGGATGCGGATCGATGCGCCACGGTCGGAGACGCCGTAGCTGAACTGATCGAAGCGCTGGGTCTCGTGCGCACCGGTGAGACGGTCTTCGATACCGATGCCGTAGCCAGCCAAGTGCCGCTCGGGCACGCCCTCGGCGCCCATTGCTTCACACGCCGCGATGATGGCGTCGTAGTTCTCGCGCATCGCCTTGGTCGAGAAGTTGGTGTGCATTCCGGCGCCGTTCCAGTCGCCCTTCATCGGCTTGGCCTCGATGCTGACTTCAACTTCGTAGTCCTCGGCAAGACGGTAGAGGAGGTAGCGGGCGACCCACATGTGATCGCCGACGGTGACCGTGTCGACCGGGCCGATCTGGAACTCCCACTGGCCGGGCATGACCTCGGCGTTGGTGCCCGAGATCGCGAGACCGGCATCGATGCAGGCCTGTGTGTGGCGCTCGATGAGGTCACGGCCATGGATCTTCAACGAACCGACGCCGCAGTAGTACGGACCCTGCGGGGCGGGGAAGCCGTTGGGCGGGAAGCCGGCGGGCCACCCGGTGGCCGGGTTGATGAGCGTGTACTCCTGCTCCAGGCCGAAGATGGGCTCCTGGTCGCCGTACTGGGCGAGCGCCGCTGCGGCGGCGGCACGCGTGTTGGTCGGGTGCGGCGACATGTCGCCGGTGAGCAACGTCTCGCACAACACGAGGATGTTGTTGCCACCACGGATCGGGTCGGGACACTGGAAGACGGGGCTCAAGACGACGTCGGAGTTGTCGCCCGTCGCCTGGTTGGTGCTCGATCCGTCGTAGCCCCAGATGCCCGGGGTGTCGCCGTCGGCGAGGATCTTGGTCTTGCCGCGGATTTCACGAGTCGGCTCGCTGCCGTCGATCCACAGGTATTCAGCCTGGTAGGCCATTTGGGTCCCCTCTTTGAGGATGTCGTTGGAAGTGGCTCATTCTCGCGAGCCAGGGACAACCATTCCAATGCGGCGTTTCCCAACCATTGCTCGATTGTGAACGCAGTGTGAACGGGCGCCTTCGGCAGGCGACGTACGCCGTTGGGGATGCCACAGTCAAACGGGCAAGCTGTAGGCACGACGTCGCCCTTCTCCGGGAGAGAACATGGAACGCGAGCAGGAATACGTACTGCGCACCGTCGAAGAGCGCGGAGTCCGATTGATTCGGCTGTGGTTCACCGATGTGCTCGGGCAACTGAAGTCGGTGGCGATCAGCCCGGCCGAGCTCGACACGGCATTGGACGAGGGTGTGCAGTTCGACGGCACCGCGATCAACGGTTTCTCACGAATCCACGAGTCCGACGTGTTGGCCCGTCCCGACGCGACGACATTCGAGTTGCTGCCCTGGGCGAAGGAAGACGAACCATCAGCTCGGATGTTCTGTGACATCCAGAATCTCGACGAGACGCCCTTTGCCGGCGACCCTCGCCAGGTCCTGCGTCGCAACCTCGACGAGGCCCGCACCCACGGCTACTCCTTCTTCGCCGCACCCGAGATGGAGTTCTTCTACTTCGCCTCGGGAGACCCGTCTCTCGGAAAGCCGCAGCCGCTCGATCGCGCTTCCTACTTCGACCTCACCACTGCTGATGTGTCGAGTGATCTCCGCAAGCGGACGATCCACATGCTCGAGGCGATGAGCATCCCGGTCGAGTACTCGTTCCACGAAGACAGCCCCAGCCAACACGAGATCGATCTTCGCTACACCGAGGCGCTCGACGTAGCCGACAACGTGATGACGCTGCGCCTCGTGGTGAAGAAGATCGCACTCGAACGCGACTGCTACGCGACGTTCATGCCAAAACCTCTCAACGGTGTGCAGGGGTCGGGCATGCACACCCACCTCTCGCTGTTCAAGGACGGCGAGAACGCATTCCACGACGGCGACGACCCCTACGGCTGGTCGACCACCGCTCGCCAGTTCACGGCCGGAATCCTTCGCCACGCCCGAGAGATCACCGCGGTCACCAATCAGCTCGTCAACAGCTACAAACGCATCGCGGAGACATCCGAGGCGCCGCCGTATGTGGCTTGGGCGCGCAACAATCGATCGGCTCTTGTGCGGGTACCGGTGCGCAAGAAGGGCAAAGCCGAGTCGGCCCGGATCGAATACCGGGCGCCAGATCCGGCATGCAACCCTTATCTCGCCTTCTCTCTCCTCCTCGCTGCGGGCATGCGCGGAATCTCCGAGAACTACGAGCTGCCTGAAGAGACCAACACCAATCTGTTCGACCTGAGCGAGACGGAACGTCGGGCCGCCGGCGTCGAGCCGCTGCCGCGGTCGCTCGACGAAGCACTCGACGTGATGGAAAGCTCCGAGCTCGTTCGCACCACACTCGGCGATCACATCTTCGAGTGGTTCCTGCGCAACAAGCGCACCGAATGGTCCGAATACCAGTCGCAGGTCACCCCGTTCGAGCTGGAGCGGTACCTCCCGAGCACCTGATGGAACCTCTTCTCGTCTTCCCTGAGCCGGTCCCACCGGAACTCGCCCAAGCGCTCGACTTCGGCGGCTGGGCGTGGAAGTCCGCGCCCGACATCGACTCGGCTCGGCGCGACGAGCCGGCCGACGGCTGGGTGGGCGCCATCGTGATGGCCACAGCCGGAGCCGAGCTCGACGGCGCGCTCCGCCTGTGCCGGGCGATTCGCAACGGCGACATCAACGTCGACTCGGTCCTACTCCTGGTCAATGGCGGCCAACTCATGGAGCTCGACCCACACGAGGACCTGTTCGACGACTTCTGTGTCCACCCGTTTCATCCCGTTGAGTTCGAGACCCGGCTCAAGCACGTCTTCCGTCGTTCCGGAAACAACGACGACATCGACCTGATCGAATACGGCCCGTTGGCCATGAACCTCGAGACGTATCAGGCCGTGATCGAGGGCAAGCCGCTCGACCTCACCTACATGGAATACGAGCTGCTGAAGTTCCTCGCCGCACATCCCGGCAAGGTGTTCACACGCGAGACGCTGCTCAACCGGGTGTGGGGCTACGACTACTACGGCGGGGCTCGCACGGTGGATGTCCACGTGCGGCGACTCCGAGCCAAGCTCGGCGAAGAACACGCCAACCTGATCCAGACGATTCGTTCAGTCGGCTATTCATTCGGCCGCTCCCGCTGGATCTGATCACATGGGCCGAACGGCTCAAGAACGGCCTCCGGTGTACCGACGTTCATTGGGTGAAGCACGACGTTCGATCCTTCGTTCGCGGCCTGCTGGCCGCTGCCGCGTTGATCGCGTCTGCACTGGCGGTTCCCTCCCCGGCCGCCGGCCACGCCGGATTCGGCGACATCGGTCCGGCGACGTTCTACAGCGAAGCCGTCCAGTGGATGGTCGACAACGAGATCACCAACGGCACCAGCCCGACCTGCTTCTCCCCGCTCGATGGCGTGACCCGAGGCCAAGCCGCCGCATTCATGTGGCGCATGGAAGGGCGTCCGGACGCACCACCGCACTCGTTCACCGACGTCACGAAGGAGTGGCAGAACCCAGCGGTCTCCTGGATGGTCGCCGAGGGAATCACCACCGGCACCTCACCCACGACGTTCTCCCCTGAAGACGTGTTGACACGCGGTCAGCTGGCCGCCCTTCTGTGGCGCCTCGCCGGCGAACCCGAGGCCCCACCGCACCCCTTCACCGATGTGGTCAAGGAGTGGCAGCAGGGTGCCGTCAGCTGGCTGGCCCACAAGGGCATCACGATCGGCACATCGCCAACCACCTTCTCCCCCGATGACACCGTCACCCGCGGTCAACTCGCGACGTTCTTCTGGCGCTACAAGGGAACGCCGGCGGTCGAGCTCGACCCCCACACGCCGTTCTGCGGTGGGCCGACCGACGACGAGTTCGATGGCGCCGCCACTGATCTCCTGGCCGGCGATCAATCGCCGTGGCAGGTACGCAACGGCGATGCCGCCGAGCTGATCGAAATCAACTCCGCCGGCGACGGCACACTCGTCATCTCCGCCAACGACTACGAAACCAAGGGGTGGGACGCGACGACCGAGGGGCCGTTCGCCTACCAGACGCTCAGCGGCGACTTCGCCGTCGCGATTCGCATCACGCTCGGAAACGAGGACGACCCGGCGGCACCCCCCGGGCTCCCCTACAACTCCGGCGGAATCGTCGTGCGTGACGACAGCCAGGCGCACGACTGGGTGATGCTCGGAATCAATGGCCACACCGCGACCCACGGGCTCGCGAAGGCAGCGACGTCGACCGTCGACGGTGAGTCGGAACTCGACCTGAAATGGACCGGGGAACGGACCTATCGCCTTCTGGTGTGCCGCGTGGGATCGGAGATCCGCTTCTTCAGCGGCGGGCCCGAGTCATCCGAGTGGACGGCCGACGAAGTCGCCCACAGCCGACCCGACTTCGGCGATGAACTCCAGGTAGGAGTGGCGGCCAGCGCATGGGCCAGCGAGCCTCAGCCCTGGGTAGAGGTCGAGCGGGTGCACTTCGGCAAGCCCGACAATCTGGATCACTGCACGACCGCCGTCGCGCCGGTCTGACTCGAAGAAGGCCTCAGCCCTGGTAGGGGTTGGAGTCCGAGAGCTTCAGGTATTCGTTGGGCTCACCGTCTTCAGTGACGTTGTCGAGATCGCGATCGCGCCCGACCAATCCGCCGAGCACGGCGGCGAGTCCGGCCATGCTCATCAACATGCCGACCGGCATGACGATGACAAGCACGACAACCATGATGATCGCTCCGACGTCCATGCGAGCATTCTGCCAGACCGGTCGGCGGTCGAGCTACATCGGCCGTCTGGCTAGACGGTGGCGATGGCTTCGATCTCCACCTGGGCACCGATCGGCAGTGCGGCGACGGCCACGGCCGAGCGGGCCGGACGATGGTCCCCGAACTCTTCCATGTAGATCTCGTTCATCTTGGCGTAGTCGCCCATGTCGACGAGAAAGACCGTGGTCTTCACGACATCGGCGAGCGAAGCTCCGGCCGACGACAGAACCGAACGCAGGTTGATGAACACCTGGCGCAGCTCATTCTCGAGACCACCCTCGACCAGGCCATCGGCGGTGATACCGACCTGACCTGCGGTGAAGAGGAGATCGCCACCACGGACGATCGGGGTGTAGGGACCAACGGGCGTGCTCATGGCGTCACCCTACGGAAAAACCGAACGTCATGAGGGCCCCGAGCTCGGCGACTGACGCTCTACGATCCAGCGATGCACATCTCGGTCGACGACTTCGTTCTCTTCTGCGAGCGCACCATCGCCAACATGCGGACGACGCTGCAGCTCCTCGACGACGAGACGGTGAATGCGCAGCCATCGCTACCCGCCCCGAATTCGGCGTATCAACTCGTCACCCACGCCCTCGCGGCCTGTGAATGGTGGACCAGCCACATCATCTGCGGTCACCCCAGCGACCGTGACCGCGGAGCCGAATTCGAGTCAACGGGGACCATTGCCGATCTCCATTCTCAGGCCGACGCAGTGGTGGCCCGACTCCACGAGCTACGTCCTGACCTCGAAGCCGCCACCGAACTGGCCCACGAGGCCCGCACGTCGATCCCGCTTGACGCTGACTGGACGGTTGGCACCGCCCTGATCCACGCCTACGAAGAACTCGCCCAGCACCTCGGCCATCTCGAGATCACCGCGGACCTCGTCACAGAACAGCAGCGGTTGGCCAAGTAGAAGCGAATCCGGCAGTGCGCCAGGCCGCAGCCGCCACTGCGGCGAAGACCGCGTCGCTGGCCACCACGGCCGGTCCGTCGTCGGCTTCGATCACGATCTCGATCGCCGGCGTGTCGATTGCGCGGAGAATTCCGAAGCTGCGAATAGTGAGGTCGTGGATCTCGCCGGATTCATCGACGCCGAGCGACTCACTGGTGACCCACGACAGGCCCATGTGGGCGGCGCCGGTGATGTAGGACCGCAACACGATCTCATCGAGCGGTTCGCCGGCGCGGACCCGAAGGCTGATCGAGCCGTCGTCTCCGATCGTTGCGTGCGCGGCGCCACCCCCGGGCGCAGAGATCCAACCCGGGTCGGCGTGAAGCGAGGCCATCAGCACGGCTGCCTCGACCCATCCCGCACCTCGAATCGATGCGCTGGTGGGCGGCCCGGCGACGTCGACTTCCTCGACCGTCAATCCCGGGGCAACCGAGCCGATCGCCGCAGCGATCCCCTCGGTGCGGGCCACACGAACAATTCCGGACCCGTCGGCATTGATGCCGGCGGCAAGGGGCGGGCGCTTCGGCCCTCGCTGCACGGCGTCTTCACGGGAGTAGAGAACCCGCACCGCGCGGCCGTGCTCGTCGGCCAAGCGACGAGCGACCGCGCCAACTTCACTGTCGACCTTCGCGCCGAACGCGCCGCCGTTGGCCAGCGGTGAGGTCGGCACGCCCCCCGGCTCACACCAGGCGGCGTCGGTCTCGAGATATCCGGGTTCGACCCAGGAGGTCTGGAGTGTGCGGAACCAGTCTCCAGCAGGAATCTCGATCGGCGGAGCGAACTCGGCGGTGGTGCGGCGACCCTGCACTTTGCCCGCGAGTTGCAGCGCGGCGGCGCGGGTCTCCGCCACCGCCCAGCCGTCACCGTCGGGAACCGCCACCAATGCGCCGGCCGGCGCACTGTCGTCGGCAAATCCACCGCGCCCCAGGGCGACCGCAGGACCGACCACCTGCGCGACCCCGCCCTCGAGCTCGGCCCGGCGGCCAGCACCCTCGGTGATCACGGGCGAGTCAGCGCCGAACGCGACCCACGCATCGACCACGGGCTGCCAGCCGGTGCAACGGCACAGATGGGCCTGCAGCGCCTTCGCCGCAGCATCTCGGTCGTCGTGGGCGCCACCCTTGGCTCGCAGACCCTCGTAGCGACAGATGATGCCTGGAGTGCAGAAGCCGCACTGGCTCCCTCCGGTCGCGGCGAAGGCCGATGCCCAACCGGCCGAAACGTCGTCGGGCAGACCATCAGCGGTGGTGATCTCGCGATCTCGCACACGGCGAACCGGGGTGACGCAGGAAACCCGGGGCTGTCCGTCGACGAGCACGGTGCAACAACCGCATTGCCCCGGGGGACTACAGCCGTCC
>CALKOE010000265.1 GCA_938091985.1 uncultured Acidimicrobiales bacterium
TGCCGTCTCCAGAAGTCGAGGCAACCCCTCGGGGATGCCGATAACCTCTCGCGGTAACGCAATTCCTTGAGAGGAGAGCGCCGTGCCAGCGACCGTTGTCGTGGGTACTCAATGGGGTGACGAGGGCAAGGGGAAATTTACCGACCTCGTCGCCAAAGAGATGGAGATGGTCGTCCGCTACCAGGGTGGCCACAATGCCGGCCACACCCTTGTGGTCGATGGCGAGACATTCGCACTCCAGCTCGTACCGAGTGGAATCCTGTACGACCACATCACGCCGGTCATCGGCAATGGCGTGGTCGTCGATCCTCGTGTCCTTCTCAAAGAGATGGACACCCTCGAGGCAAAGGGCGTCGATTGTTCGAGCCTCAAGGTCTCGGGCAACGCCCACCTGATCATGCCGTACCACCAGGAGCTCGATGCCTTGCACGAGCGCCACCTCGGTGACGGCAAGCTCGGCACGACCAAGCGCGGCATCGGCCCGGCCTATGCCGACAAGGCAATGCGAGTCGGGCTGCGCGTGCAGGACCTGCAAGATCCGAAGATCTTCCGCAAGAAGCTCGATGCGGTGCTCGGCTACACCAACCAGGTGCTCACGAAGGTGTTCAACCGGTTGCCGGTCGACGCCGACGAGATCGCAGCCGAATACCTCGACGTGTGCGCCCCACGGGTGATTCCGCATATCGCCGACGCCATCTCGCTTGTCCACAATGCACTCGAGACCGGCCAGGGCGTGTTGCTCGAAGGCGCCCAGGCGACATTCCTCGACCTGGACCACGGCACGTACCCGTTCGTCACCTCCTCCAACCCCGTTGCCGGCGGCGCCTGCACCGGGGCGGGTGTGGGCCCGCGCGACATCGACCGCATCATCGGAATCGCGAAGGCCTACGTCACGCGAGTCGGTTCGGGTCCGTTCCCGACTGAGCTCACCGATGAGACCGGCGACTATCTCGTCGATGTCGGACACGAGTACGGCACCAACACCGGCCGTCGTCGCCGTCCCGGCTGGTTCGATGCCGTGATGATGCGCCAAGCGGTGCGAGTCAACTCGCTGTCGGAGGTCGCGCTCACCAAGCTCGACGTGCTCGATGGCCTCGACTCACTGCAGGTCTGTGTCGCCTACGACATCAACGGCGAACGTCACCATCAGCTGCCGTACCACCAGAGCGAGCTGCACCAGGCAACGCCGATCTACGAAGAGCTCCCGGGTTGGGGCACCGACATCAGCAAGATCACCAATCCCGAGGCGCTCCCGAAGAACGCGGCCGACTACATCGCGTTCCTCGAGAATCAGATCGGTGTACCGATCCGTCTCGTGGGTGTCGGTCCCGGACGCGAACAGTTCCTCGACCGCGCGGCGTGAAGCATTGCCGCAATGCGAAGCATTGCCGTCAGCCGAAGGGCTGGCTCCAGTCGATCGGAGGCGCTACTCCGTCGGCGGGTTCTTGGGCCGGTTGGGCCGGAGGAGCCGGCGGCATGGGCGGAGCCGGCGGTTCGCTGAACGTGTCGGCCAACTCTGCGGCAATCTCGGCCCCGCTGTCGGGAACCATCGACGGCACGCGCTCGAGGTCGTCCTCGGTGGGAGCGAGCGGGTCGTTGAGCACCGGGTTGGCCGCGGTCGCCGCGGCTGCGGCGGAAGTTGCATCGCTGGCCCGGGCACCCCAGGCCTTGATGCGTCGTTTCAGGTCACGCCGCGCCATCTCGGGCCGCGTGGCCTGGCTGCGTACACCGCCGACGACCATCGCGCACTCCTTGCAGAGCGGCTTCTTGGCCCCAAAGGGGTACACCAGGCAAAGCTCGCAGTATTCGAGTCCGCACCGACGGCAAACGTTCTCGGCTGATTCGAAGCTGTGGTCTTCGCAAAGTCCGGTGATCTCGTGAGTCACTGGGCATTCTCCTCGTGGTCTGAGAATCCAGTCGGCATGTACCACCCACTTCTTGATGAGTCGAACGACCAGTGAAAGGGTCATTTCGTGACTGTGATGCCGAACCTGCTGTCTGAGCGCTATGCCAGCGCGAAAATGAACGAGATCTGGTCGCCCGAGCGCAAGATCGTGCAGGAGCGTCGACTCTGGTTGGCGGTGCTGCGGGCGCAGGCCCAGTTGGGCGTCGACGTTCCCGACGGTGTGATCGAGGCCTACGAAGCCGTCATCGACGAGGTGCATCTCGATTCGATCGCCGAGCGCGAGGCGATCACCCGCCACGATGTGAAGGCGCGAATCGAAGAGTTCTGTGACCTGGCCGGTCATGAACACATTCACCGCGGCATGACCTCGCGTGACCTCACTGAAAACGTCGAACAGCTGCAGGTTCGCGAGGCACTCGAACTCGTGCGTGATCGCATGGTGGCGGTGCTCGCCCGTGTGGGCGGCCTCGCGGCGACCTATGCCGACCGTGTGATGGTCGCTCGCACACACAATGTCTCCGCCCAGGCGACCACGTTGGGGAAGCGTTTCGCCGACGTCGCCGAAGAGTTGATGATCGGTCTCGAACGCGTCGAGGGTTTGCTCCACCGCTACCCGCTCCGAGGGATCAAGGGTCCGGTGGGCACTCGACTCGACCAGCTCGACCTGCTCGGCGACCCCACGAAGGTCGATCAGCTCGAGGCCGCTGTGGCCGACCATCTCGGGTTCTCGCGTGTGGTCGACAGCGTCGGCCAGGTGTATCCCCGATCGCTCGACCTCGACGTGGTGTCGGCGTTGGTGCAAGCAGTCTCCGGTCCCGCGAGTGCGATGACCACCCTGCGGTTGATGGCCGGTCAGGAACTCGCCACAGAGGGCTTCCGTCCAGGACAGGTCGGGTCGACCGCCATGCCCCACAAGATGAACGCGCGCAGCGCCGAACGAGTGGGGGCCTTGCGGACAGTGCTCGATGGTCATCTCACGATGGCAGCGAGCCTCGCCGGACGTCAGTGGAACGAAGGCGATGTCAGCTGCAGCGCCGTGCGTCGGATCATGTTGCCCGATGCCTTTCTCGCCACCGACGGTCTGCTGCAGACCGCGCTCGTCGTGTTCGAGGAGTTGGGTGTCTTCCCAGCAATCATCGAGGCGGAACTGGCGCGTGATCTACCGTTCCTGGCGACCACGAGGGTCCTCACGGCCTCGGTCGAGCGAGGACTCGGGCGCGAAGAAGCTCACGAGTTGGTGAAGGAACACGCGGTTGCCGCCGCGCTTGATCGGCGGGAGATGGCGGGTGCTCCTGGTCTGGTCGAGCGCCTGGCCGGCGACGAACGCATTCCGCTCGACCGCAGCGATGTCGATGCGCTCCTGGCCGACCCGACGAAGTTCACCGGCACGGCGATCGATCAGGTCGCGCGTATCGTCGCCCGAGTCGACAAGATCGTTGCCCAACACCCCGAAGCCGCCGCCGCGGTTTCGGAGGTTCGAGTCTGATTCAGCCCGCTCGGCTGATGCCGGCCCGCTTGAGAATTGCGGCAGGCACGCCCACTTCACGCCATGCCGTGTAGCTGATGCCCTTGCGTTCGCCGTAGCCGGCGGCGGAAGCGACGAACCCATCTTCGAGTTCGGGGAGGTCGACGGTGGTCTCGGCAGCCGCGATTGCTTCGGCGAGATCGAGACGCTCTTGAACGAGTTGCAGCCGGCTCATGGGGTCGGCGTTGTCGATCGTCGCTTCGATGGTGGCCAGACGTGCTCGCATGGATTCAGGCGTGCGCTTTCGTCCGCGCTTCGGCTTGTGCGCTTCGAGCGCTTCGAGATAGCTGCGCACCGCGCGCCCCTGGGAGCGTCCTTCGGCGAGTGCGGCCTTGTGGTCATCGGTCATTTCCATACGGGGTGCCATCGTGCTTCCTCTTGCGAGTGGGTGTCGGTCAATCGAATTGATGTCCGCACGTTCGATCGGATTCCCGCCTTCTCTGACGTCACGATAACGGCAATGTTGGGAGGAGTCATACAGCGGGTTTCTGGTGATTCGATATCGACGAACCTCCAGAGAACGGCGCCGAAGGCAGCCGGTAGAGTCGCCGCCATGGCCTCTGCTGCGCTTGTCGCCCACCTGAAAGAACACTCCGTCCGTGAGGGCGACTTCACCCTCAAGTCCGGTCGCAAGAGCCGGTGGTTCATCGATTCGAAGCAGACCGTGTGTCGGCCGGATGGGATCATTGCGGTCGCCGATGCGGCGCTCGAGGTCATCCCCGAGGAGGCGACGGCCATCGGTGGTCTCACGATGGGCGCCGACCCAGTGGCCTTCGGGATCGCGGCAGTCGCCGCCACCCGGGGTCGCGATCTCCGTTCGTTCTCGATCCGCAAGGAATCCAAGGGTCACGGTGTGACCGGGCGTCTCGCCGGAGCGCTCCTCGAGGGCGACAAGGTCGTCATCACCGAAGACACCGTGACGCGGGGCGTCTCGCTGCTCGACGCGGTGGCGGCGGTCCGCGAACTGGGAGCCGAGCCGATCCTGATCGTGTCGGTTGTCGACCGTGGCGGCACGTGCGCGGACATGGCGGCCGAAGCCGGCGTGCCGTTCGTCGCCCTGGTCACCGCGATGGACCTCGGATTCAACTACGGCGACTGACGCAGGGAGCGATAGCGTTTCGCGCGTGCAGAACGCCCCGACCGCCGCCTTTTCAATCACCCTCAAGATCTCGCTCGACAACGTGCCGGGCACGCTGGGTCGCTTCGCAGCGGCCATCGGGGAAGCGGGCGGCAACATCGCCGCCATCCCCGGCTTCGAGGCCAAGGGCCCGACGGTGGTGCGCGCCATCGACGTGCACTGTCGATCCGAGGAACACGCCGAGACCATCGCCGCCGCCGTCGACGCTCTCGACGGGGTGACGGTGCTCGAATGGTGGGACCGCACCTACAAGCTCCACGAGGGCGGCAAGATCGAAGTGCTCGCCCTGTGCTCGGTCGCCGACGCCGATGACCTCGCGATGGCCTACACCCCCGGTGTGGCTCGCGTCTGCATGAGTATTCACGAAGACGAATCGCTCGCTCACCAATACACGATCAAGAAGAACACCGTCGCCATCGTGAGCGACGGCAGCGCGGTGCTCGGCCTCGGCAACATCGGTCCCTCTGCAGCGATGCCCGTCATGGAGGGCAAGGCCCTCTTGTTCAAGGAGTTCGGTGGCGTCGATGGCTTCCCGATCTGCCTCGATACGCAGGACACCGAGGAGATCATCGAGACGGTGATCCGGTTGGCGCCCACATTCGGTGGCATCAACCTCGAAGACATCGCGGCCCCGGCGTGCTTCGAGATCGAGGAGCGGCTCAAGGCTGCGCTCGACATTCCTGTGTTTCACGACGACCAGCACGGCACCGCGGTGGTGGCCCTCGCCGCGCTGAACAACAGCCTGAAGCTCGTCGACAAGAAGATGGGCGACATCTCCGTCGTCATCTCGGGCATGGGGGCTGCGGGTGTCGCGTGCGGCAAGATCCTGCTCGATGCCGGCGTGGGCGAAGTGGTGGGCGTCGACAGCACCGGCGCGGTCTACAGCGGTCGCGACCGACTCAATGAAGCCAAGAGGTGGTTCGCCGAGAACACCAACAAGGACCGCAAGGCCGGCACGCTCCAGGAGATGCTGCACGGGGCCGACGTCTTCATGGGTGTCAGCGCGCCGAATCTGATCGATGCCTCGGATCTGCGCAACATGGCCAAGGACCCGATCGTGTTCGCTATGGCGAATCCCGATCCCGAGATCCGCCCCGAGCAAGCCGACGGCCTCGCCGCGGTGATGGCAACGGGTCGCTCCGACTTCCCGAACCAGATCAACAACGTGCTCGCGTTCCCCGGAATCTTCCGTGGGGCACTCGACGCCAACGCCCACTCGGTCACGGAGAACATGAAGGTCGCCGCCGCAAGCGCGATCGCCGAGTGCGTGAGCGATGCAGAGCTCCATCCGGGCTATGTCGTGCCATCGGTGTTCGACCACTCGGTCGCTCCGGCGGTGGCGGTGGCGGTGGCCGATGCGGCCGTCGCCGATGGCGTGATCCGCGACTGATTCCCTGGCTGTCCCGGTCGCGGCCGGGCAAATAGGGTCTGGCCTCATGCCTGATTCGCCCTACCCCCTCCTGCTGTCGCCGATCTCGATCGGCACGATGAGGCTTCGCAACCGGATCGTGATGGCGCCGATGGGTGTGGAGATCGTCGACTCCGACGGCCGCGCCAATGAAGGCATCGTTCGCTACTACGAGGAACGGGCCCGCGGCGGCGCCGGCCTGATCATCACCGAGGTCGCGGCGATCGCCTACCCGAGCGGCGCGAACTCGGTGCATCAGATCGGCATGTCGCAGGACGCCTTCATCCCGGCGCTTCGCGACCTCACCGATGCGGTCCACAACCACGAGGGCAAGATCGCCGTCCAGCTCGTGCATCACGGCAAGGTCTCGAGGGTCGACACCGCGAAGGGCAACGATGTCTTGGTGCCGTCGATCCCGGAGTGGCACGGCTCGCTCAGCATGATCCAGGACCTCACTGATGCCGAGCTGGGTTTGATGGCGGCAGCCAACGGCGGAGGAGCGCCGAACTACAAGGCGATGACGACTGACGACATCGCCCAGGTGACCGACGATTTCGTCGAGGCAGCCCGCCGAGCGAAGGAAGCCGGATTCGACGGCGTCGAGATTCACGGGGCCCACGGCTATCTCCTGTCGGGCTTCCTCTCCAAGCAGTGGAACACCCGCGACGACGAATACGGCGGCAGCATCGAGAACCGCTCGCGATTCCTCTGCGAAGTGCTTCGGGCCGTCAAGAAGCGCGTCGGTGCCGACTATCCGGTCTGGTGCCGCCTCGACGCCCTGGAGTACCAGACGCCCGACGGCATCGTCTTCGAAGACACCGAGGTAACGGCCCGGCTCGCGGTCGAGGCCGGGGCTGACGCGATCCACCTGAGCGCGTATGGCGACATGACGTCGGCGTCGGCCTTCACCGAGGGCACGTTGCCGCATCGCGAAGCGAAGCACTCGGCATTGTCCGGTCGGTTGAAGAAGTCCATCAACGTGCCGGTGATCGGCGTCGGCCGTATTCAGCCCCACACCGGCGAGGAAATGATCGCGCACGGCAAGGCCGACCTGATCGCCATGGGTCGCCAGATGCTCG
>CALKOE010000266.1 GCA_938091985.1 uncultured Acidimicrobiales bacterium
TCAGTTTCCCCGGCACCACTGGCTAGCGTCTCGGCCCATGAAGATTCTGTTGCTGCGCTCGACCGTCGACCGGATCGGCGAGGCCATCCTCGAGATTGCGCCAACTGCAGACTTCGTGGTGCTCGAGGACGACGCATCCACCACGGGCGACGCCAACGGAATCGAGATCATCTACTGGGGCATCGGTGTGCACACCGACCGCCGGGCGATGACGATCCTCGAGTCGTGGAACGACCCCGCCCTGCGATGGGTGCAGGGAGCCAACGCCGGCTACGACCACCCGATCTGGCACGATCTCGTCGATCGAGGAGTGACCTTCACCCGAGCGGCCGACATCTGGGTCGAGCCGATGGCGCAATACATCCACGCCTGGGTGCTCGCGTGGTCCCAGGGTGTGGAGGGGCAGATCGACCGGTCTCGGAGCCACGACTGGACCCAGGTCGCTCCCGACGACGTGACCGGTCGCACCCTCGGCATCATCGGGTTCGGCGGTATCGGTCGACCCACGGCGCGAATCGCCAAGGCACTCGGCATGCGCATACTCGCCACGCGTCGCACCCCGGGGCCGGCGCCCGACGTCGACGAGATGTACACACCCGACCGACTTCACGAGGTACTGGCCGAGTCGGACTATGTCGCGCTGTGTACTCCGTTGACCGACGACACCCGAGATCTGATCGGCGCGGCCGAGTTCGCCGCAATGGGCCCTGACACGGTGATGATCAATGTCGCTCGCGGTGAGGTCGTCGACGAGGACGCGCTGACCGAGGCTCTGACACACGGCACGATCCGTGGCGCGACGATCGATGTCGCTCGCACCGAACCGCTCCCCGCTGAGTCAGCGCTGTGGGATGTCCCCAACCTCGTGATCACCGCCCACCAATCCGGTGATGGACCACGCAGCAATGAACGACTCGATGCCTTGTTTCTCGACAATCTGCAGCGCTATGTCGACAAGCGGCCCCTTCGGAACACCATCAGCTGAGGCAACAGTGCTCCGGAGGGGTGACGCGTCGTCAGCCCAGCAGGGCCGGGAGTTGCTCGGCGACCTCTTCAGGGGTCACCGTGGGTGCGAACCGAGCGACCACGTCGCCCGCCGCGTTCACGAGGAACTTCTCGAAGTTCCAGGTGATGTCGGAACTGTCGCCCTCACCGGGCTGCTCCGACCTCAACCAGTCGTAGAGATCGCAGGCACCATCGCCATTGACCTCGATCTTGGAGAACATCGGGAAATCGATGTTGTAGTTCTCGTTGACGAAGGTTCGGATCTCTTCGGCCGAACCCGGCTCCTGAGCGCCGAACTGATTACACGGGAAGCCCAGAACCTGGACCCCGTTGTCGTCATGATGAAGCGTACGCAGACCTGCGTACTGAGGCGTAAGGCCTCAAGCCGAGGCGACGTTGACGATGAGCACGGCGCTGTCGGCGAAATCGCTGAACGCCACCTGCTCACCCTCGAGCGACGCCATTTCGAACTCGTGGAAACGAGCCATGGATCTCCCTTGTAAGGACCCGGGACCATCCCGGAGAGATGGATCGTAGCCTTCGCCGGCTCGGTGCGCCGCCCCGGCAAGAGGTCTCACCCGGCGGGACCCAAACGAGCGAAGTGAGATAGGAACCACACATGATGAGACTGCTGCTCGGCGCGTTGGCGCTCTTCACTGCGACGGCATGCGGCTCCACCGACGGTGCGAACGCTCCTTCGACGACGACCGCTGCGCCGGTCACCACCACGACCGCAGTGGCATCGACAACACTGGTCCCGAGCACCACGACCCCGCCGGTCGCGGCCGGTTGTGGCGCCGACGCTGCCATCGGGACGACCACGATCGAGATCACCACTCCCGACGGGCTCACGCGCAGCGCGACACAACACGTACCGCGCGGCTACGACTCCAGCACCGCCACACCCCTTGTGCTGAGCTTCCATGGCTTTGGTTTCAGCGGGCCAGCCCACCACGTGTCCAACGATCTCACCACCGTCGCCGACCGTGAGACCTTCATCGTCGTGAGCCCGCAGGGAAGCGTTGCTCCCGTCTTTGAGCAGACGTTCTGGAACACCGAATCGGGCCAGTCCCCGCCCGGTTTCGAAGGTGATCTGGTCGACGACGTCGGCTTCACCGACGTCCTGATCGACGATCTCTCCAGCCGCCTGTGCATCGATGCCGACCGCGTGCATGCGACCGGACTCTCGAACGGTGGCTTCTTCTCCTCGCGCCTCGCGTGTGACCTCCCATCCCGCATCGCCTCGGTCGCAACTGTCGCCGGAGTCTTCGATCCGCCCGGCTGTGGCGATGGACGGACCGTGCCCATCCTCGCGATCCACGGAACGAGCGACCCGGTCGTTCCGTTCGACGCGTCGGCGAGCAACCTCGGCGCCATTCTCTCCCTGGACGACGATGCCGTCTTCGCTCTGCTCGTGGGTCAACGCGAGCCCGTCCCTCAGATCATCGACCAATGGGCGACGGCCAACGGGTGCACTCCCGAGGTGATCACGACCGAAGTCAGCGAGACCGTGGAGCGCCGCGACTTCGAAGCCTGCGACACGGCGACGGCGTTTGTGATCGTGACCGGTGGTGGGCACACGTGGCCCGGCACGCCACCCCAGTTCGAGGCGATCGTGGGTCCCACAGATCAGACATTCCCGGCATCCGAGATGATCTGGGACTGGTTCGCCGCTCATCCGCGAGCCGCGGCGTAAGCCCTTTCAGCCGCCCGAAATCGGCGCGAGGAAATGGACCTCGGCATCTCCGGTCACCGCCGCGTAGATCGTGCCCTTGGGCTGGAGCTCGCCGTTGATGGCGACCGACGACCCTTCGCGAAGCAACGGGCCGAGCCCGTCGAAGCGCTTGGCCAGCTCGTCGATGACAGCACCGACCGTGGCGCCGTCCACCTCCAGCTGTCGCACACCATCGGTGAACGTGGCGTGGTTGGCCTGGAGGTGAACGATCGCCATTCGGTGACTACTTGTTGTTGATCGCCTTGAGCACGTTGGGCGGCGACATCGGCAGGTCGGTCATGCGCACACCAGCTGCGTGAGCGATGGCGTTGGCCAGCGTGCCGATGGGCGGAACGATGCCCGTCTCGCCCACGCCGCGCACGCCGTAGGGGTGGCTCGGATTGGGCACTTCGACGATGATCGCCTCGATCATCGGAAGGTCGGA
>CALKOE010000267.1 GCA_938091985.1 uncultured Acidimicrobiales bacterium
GGTCCACCAGGCATTGACGCCCACCGCTGCGGCCCCGAGGGAGACCGTTGCCCAATAGGCACAGGCCCACTCGGGATAGTTGCGCATGGCGATGGCGACGCGGTCGCCCTTGCCCACGCCGTGGGTGTTGGCGAGGACGTCTGCCAGGGAGCGCACCATCGCGTGCGCTTCGGCGTAGGTGATGACCTCGTCCTCGAAGACGATGTAGGGCTTGTCCCCGAATGCCGCGGACATCTCCCAGAGGAAGCGCATGTCGGGCGGCGCAGCATCGAACACGCGCATGGTCATGCCGCGGACTTCCTGCTCGGACCAGGCGAATTGGGCCCCCGGCGCGGTCAGTTCTTCCCACGTTGACTTCAGTACGTCGATCACGAGGGACATTGATACCGGGGAAACGTCCGCGGAGCCACACCCTCCGACGCTTGTTTGCGGCGCCGTAGGCTCTCCGGATGACATCGTCACTCCATATCGGTGAAGAAGTGAGCGGAGCGCTCGCAGCCGGGTTGCCTGTTGTGGCGCTCGAGTCGACCATTTTCAGCGGCATGGGACTGCCCTCGCCCGCCAATCGCGAGTGCCTCGAACGCTGCGACGCTGCGATTCGGGACGGGGGCGCGATTCCTGCCCTCACCGCGGTCATCGATGGCATCGGTGTGGTGGGCGTCGAGGCCGGCGACATCGATCGGGTGCTTGCCGGTTCGGCCAAGGTCGCCGCCCGCGATCTGCCCTTCGCGGTCGCCACATCGCTCGATGTCGGCGTGACCACGGTGTCGGCCACGGTCACTCTTGCCGCCGCAGCAGGCATCTCGGTCTTCGCGACAGGCGGGATCGGTGGCGTGCATCGCGGCTCGGAGCTCACCGGCGACATCAGCCACGATCTCCTCGCGATGAGTCGACACCCGGTGGCGACGGTGTCGGCGGGAGCAAAGGCGTTTCTGGATCTTCCGGGCACGCTCGAATACCTCGAGACCATGGGTGTGCCCGTGGTCGGCTGGAACACCGACCGGTTCCCTGCGTTCTACACGCGCGACAGCGGGGTCGGCGTCACCGCGACGGTGCGAACGGGTGCCGACGTGGCCGAGATGATGACGGCGGCTGCCGACCTCGGACACCCCGGGGGAGTGCTGGTGGCAAACCCGATTCCTGAAGCTGCCGAACTCGACCCTGACCGAATCAACGCGGCCCTCGATGCCGCGCTCGCGGAGGTGGCGGCAAAGGGCCTGCGCGGCCCGGCGGTCACTCCGCTCGTGTTGGCCGCGATCGCCGACGCAACCGATGGCGACAGCATTCCAGCCAACCTCGCCCTGGCCGAGAACAACGCGATCGTCGCCGCGGAGATTGCATCGGCCGTGGCTGCCGGCTGATGGCCGAGGGCCGCGACTGGACACGAAGCCAGTTCGAGCGGTGCCCCGACTGCGGGGCCGACGCGTCTCTCGTCACCGATGCAGAGCTCGGGACCGAGCTACAACGTGAAGTGGCGGCCTGGGGTCGCCTGATGGCATCGGCTGATCCGCAGGCCGTTCGCATTCGTCCGTCGACCGATGTGTGGTCGGCGCTGGAGTACGCGTGCCACGTGCGCGACGTCCTGCCGGTCATGGCGCAGCGAATCGAACGAATTCGAGTCGAGGACGATCCCGTTCTCGGCTGGTGGGACCACGAGGCGGCCGTCGTCGACGATCGCTACAACGAACAGGTGCCGGTGCTCGTGATCGAGGCGATGACCACACACGCCCGGTCGTTCGCCGAGACGCTCAACCGGGTCGCTGCCGGTGAGTGGGATGCGCGCGCCGAGCGCCGCCCCGGCGAGGTGTTCACCATCCGGGGTCTCGCCCGGTTTGTTCTCCACGAGGTGATCCACCATCGTGATGACGCGACCCGATCGCTGAAAGAGGTCAGTGCATGACTGCCAGCCCCGACGAACTTCTGCTCAAGGTGATGATGGATCCGGCGGCGATCGCCGATCCTCACTCCATCTACAAAGAGCTCCGGGAGACCGCACCGATCTTCAAGACGGCCATGGGTGACACCTGGGTGATCTCCGGCTTCGAGAACTCACGGGCGCTGTTGCGAGACCCCCGCTGCGGCAGCCCGATGGACGACGAGGCGTCGATGTCGCGCGTCGCAGTCGATGGCTCGGAGCGGCGCTCACGAACTGGCGACGCCCGGCCGATGCTGTTCATGAACCCGCCGGACCACACGCGAGTCCGCGGTCTCGTGAGTCGGGCATTCACCCCCCGGCGGGTCGAGCAACTCCGCGGTGAGGTCGTCGCGATGACCGACGGATTACTCGACCAGCTCGATGGCGAAGGCGACTTCGTCGAGGCGGTGGCATTCCCGCTTCCGGCCAACGTGATCAGCGCCCTTGTCGGCGTGCCCGAAGAAGACCGTGACTGGTTGCGACCTCTCATTGCCGACCTCGTGCCGACCCTCGAGCCGACCGCAACCGCTGAGGTGATGGAGAAGGCCGACGCGGCTGGAGAGCAGTCCGGCGAGTACCTCCAGAAGCTGATCGCCACTCGCCGGGCCGATCCCAAGGACGACATGCTGTCGGCGCTCATTCAGGCGAGCGACGGCGAAGACCGCCTGTCCGAGGCCGAGGTCCAGGCCAACATCTTCCTGATCTATGCAGCGGGTTTCGAGACCACCACCCATCTGCTCGCGAACATGGTGCGCCAGTTCGTCGCCCATCCCGACCAGCTCCAGAAGGTGCGCGACGACCGATCGCTGATCCCCAATGCGGTCGAGGAGATCCTGCGGTTCGACCCGCCGGTGCAGCTCGACGGGCGTTTCGTGTTCGAGGACATCGAGATCGACGGGGTCACCATCGAGAAGGGGTCGTCGATCATCACCCTGCTCGCCGGCGCGAATCGTGATCCGGCGATCTGCGACAACCCGGAGAGCTTCGATGTCACCCGCGACGACGTGCAGTTGATGTCGTTCGGTTCCGGCATCCACTACTGCCTCGGAGCGGCCCTGGCGCGACTCGAGGCGCAGGTGGTCCTGGAGCGATTGCTCGACCGATACGAGCACTGGGAGATCACGGCTGAGCCCGTCTGGCAGGCGCGGATCACCATCCGCGGTGTCGAGGGCCTCGATGTGAAGTTCCGCTGATCCGGATACAACTCCTCTCGTGACTGATTGGCGTGAGCAGAAGGTGGACTCCGACGCATACCTCGTCGAGGTCGACGGAGACACGATCAAGCCCACCTACTTGTGCGGGGGGCCGTGGTCGCCTGATGCCCAGCACGGCAGTGCGGTCGCCGCCACCCTTGCGTGGGCGGTCGAGCAGGTCGAGACCCCGGTTCCCATGCGGCCCGTGCGGTTCACGGTTGATCTTCTGAGTCCGGTGCCGCTCACGCCCCTGCGGTGGGAAGCGACCACGCTGAAGGCCGGCAAGCGCATAGCCGTGATCGACTCGGCGCTCTACGACGGTGATCGCCTGGCTGCTCGAGCCTCGACCCTCCTCATGCGCAGTGAGGCGACGATCGACATTCCTGACGAGGCCAACGAACCCCCGCCGCTCCCGCTGCCGCCGAGGGAACCGCTGCCCGGCGACGACTTCAAGGTCCCCGAAGGGGTCGACTGGAAGCCACCGGGGTTCGCGTTTGCGATGGACTACGAGCGCACCGCAGGGGTGCAGAGCGGTGGCGTTCCCGCTGCGGTGTGGATGCGAATGCGCTGTCGCACGGTGGCCGGCGAAGACGCCACCCCGTTCCAGTGGGCGGCGGCGGCCGCCGACATGGGCAGCCAACTCGGCGGGTTCCTGCCGTTCAGCATGTTCCGCACCATCAACGCCGACATCACGCTCCACATCAACCGGCTGCCCACCACCTCCTGGATCGGGCTCGACGGGGTTCATAGAGTGGCGGCTGACGCGATCGGGCAGACGACGGCGACCATGTTCGATGAAGGTGGTCAGGTCGGGCTGATGCAGTCGTCGGTCCACATCGACCGCTGGGGGAACTGAACCATGGGCGAGGCCAATGAAGAGAAGCAGGAGCGGGGCGACCTGGTCCTCGACGAGCTCGACGAGAAGCTCGCCGCGTTCAATGCCTTCCGCAAGAGCGACGGCGCCGCGGCCGACATGATCCTGGGCGAGCTCGGGG
>CALKOE010000268.1 GCA_938091985.1 uncultured Acidimicrobiales bacterium
GAAAGTGACCGACCGCATCAGTGGGATACCAAAGGTGCAACGAGCCGGGCGCACCGTCTCCATCGACTTCCCGATGCTCGATGCCGACGGCGACGCGACGGCAGCCGGAGTGTCCACATTCATTCGTCTCCCTCGGCGACCCCAAGACCCACCGCGGCCGAACTTCCCCGCCGACTCGATGGACATCTGGCACCCGCCGGATGCCCACCTCGCGGAACTACTCGATGCCCACCCCACCGAACGCGGCCTCGAAGTGGGGCATCGTCCGGAACTGCTCAACCCCGCCAAGATCCTGCAGGGCGGCGTCGCCGCGCTCCTTGCGGAACTGGCTGCGCAGCGAGTCCTGGAAGCCGCAAGCGGCCAACGCCTCGTCTCGACGAGCTTCGACGTCCGCTACGTGACCATGGGACGCGTCGGACCGTTCGAGGCCGTGGTCGAACCGATCGGACCCGAAATCGCCGTCGTGAAGGTGATCGACCGCGGCGCCGACGACGCCGTGGTCACGCACAACCTCATCGGGTTCACCGCGATCTAACGATCGAGCAGTGCGGCATCTCCGTCGAGGGTGACGACGAGTTCACCGGTGAAGTCTCTCGACGAACGACCCACCACGATCCGGTACTGGCCCGCGTCGACATACCAACCACCCTCGGATCGATGCAACGCATCGCCGTGGGCCGGCACCGGCATGCCGGCCTGCAGGCTGTCCCACAGCGGATCGCCGACGTCGAAGTAGGCAAAGGCGCGGGCGTCGAGCTCGAGGGTGACCGTCTCGCTCGCCCCCGGTTCGAGCGTGATCTTCTGAAACGCCTTCAGCTCGCGAACCGGACGGACGATGGCCGGGTCGATCGGCTCGACATAGACCTGCACCACCTCGGATCCGGACCGGTCTCCGGTGTTGGTGACGTCGACGGCGACCGTGATCGAATCGCCAGTGGCTGCGTGGGTCGCAGCACGCGGCGCACCGATCGAGAAGGACGTGTAGCTCAACCCGTAGCCGAACGGAACCGCCGGTTCGATGTCCATCGCGTCGTGGAAGCGATGGCCGATGAACAGGCCCTCGCCATAGCGAACCACGCTGTTGTCGCCGGGATAGTTCGGGTAGGCGCCGAACTGCTCATAGCGAGCGCCGACCGTTGTGGGTGCTCGGCCACTCGGCTCCACATCGCCGAGCAACATGTCGACGAGGGCGTCGCCAAGCTCCTGACCACCGAACCCGACACTGAGCACTGCAGCCGGCTCATCGATCCAGCTCATGTCATGGGGCGCACCGACGTTGAGAACGACGATCGTTCGCGGGTTGGCCGCCACCACTCGACGGATGAGCTCCGGTTGATCGCCGGGCAGCTCCCACAGGTCGCGGTCACGGCCCTCGGTCTCCCAGTCGTCGTTCGTGCCGACAACCACGATTGCGACATCGCTGTTCTCTGCGAGCGCCACGGCCCGACCCAGCAGGTCTTCTTCGACAAGCGCGACCACACCGACGGTGAAACCGCTGAGCAACACGGCATCGCGGTTCGAATACTCGACGACCACCTCGACGGGCGTGCCCGCGACCAGATCAACTGTGCCGGGGATCTCATCGCTACCGAAGCCGAAGTAGGCGGTGCCCGGCGGCACCTCACCCTCGCTCGCGTCGACCACGACCTCGCCGTCGACGAGCACCCGCGCTCGTCCACATTGGATCAGCCGGAACTCGTGCGGTCCTGAGACCGTGGGGTTCATCGTGCAACGACCGCGGATCGAGAACGCCTCGGGAGAGACACCTGGCGCAGGGGCGCCGAAGGCCAGCGACTCGAGCGAGGACCGCTCGCCGGAGTTCACCACGTCGCCCTCGAAGTTCTGGCCGTGGTAGTAGTCGAGCGTGATGCGCCCATCGACGAAGGGGCGCCCGAGCGGTGGCGTCGTGCGGTCGATATCGCTGCCCTTCTCCCACTCGATCTCGGCGCCCGGAAGTCGCTCGCGCAGCGCGTCGAGCGGCGAAGTGGCGCGGTAGGCGTTCACCTTCGCCGAGCCTCCGCCCATCACCTTGGCGGCGTAGGCGTTGGGTCCGATGAGCGCGATCTTCTTCAGATCGCTTCCGTCGAGCGGAAGGA
The DNA here is from genome assembly GCA_938091985.1 of uncultured Acidimicrobiales bacterium. GTDB lineage: Bacteria > Actinomycetota > Acidimicrobiia > Acidimicrobiales > Aldehydirespiratoraceae > JAJRXC01. The sequence continues at coordinate 2,097 of CALKOE010000268.1, forward strand.
TGCCGTCGTTGCGCAGGAGCACCGAACCGGCGGCTGCAGCTGCCCGGATCGTTGCACGGTCTTCAGGGTGGTCGAGCGTGCCTTCGGTGAAATCACCATCTCCGTCGAGCGCACCGGTGCGCTCCATCACGGTCAGCACGTCGCGGACGATTCGATCGAGCGCATCACTGCTGACCTCGCCGGCCTCGACTGCCGCGAGCAACGCGGCACCATAGAAGCGACCCTCACCCGGCATTTCGAGGTTGAGCCCGGCATTAGCCATGTCGGCGGTGGAACGCGCCGCGAACCAATCGGTGACGACGAAGCCGTCGAAACCCCACTCGTCGCGAAGCACAGAGGTGAGCAACCACTCGTGTTCGGAACAGAACGTGCCGTTCAGCCGATTGTAGGCGCTCATGATGCCCCAGGCGTTGCCGTCCTTCACCGCGTGCTCGAAGGGCACGAGGTAGAGCTCTCGCAGGGTCCGCTCGTCGACCTGCGTGTCGATCGAGTTGCGCTCGAATTCGGAGTCGTTGCCGACGAAGTGCTTGGCCGTGGTGGCAACACCCTTCGACTGCACGCCTCGGACGAACGCCGATGCCAGCCGACCGGTGAGCACCGGGTCTTCGCTGTAGCACTCGAAGTTGCGGCCACCCTTCGGGGAGCGATGGAGGTTGATCGTGGGAGCGAGAAGCACATGCGCCTTCTTCGCAACTGCCTCGTCGCCCAGGATCTCGCCGAGCTTCTCGATCAGGTCGGGGTCCCACGTCGAACCGAGCGCCGCACCCGACGGGATGCAGGCAGTCTTTGCCCCGGTGCCCATGAGTCCGTCACCGCGCGCCCCGTTGGGACCGTCGGTCACCTTCATCTGCGGGATGCCGAGCCGCTCGTTGGGGCGGGTGTGCCACATGTCGTGGCCGGTGACCGCGGCGACCTTCTCTTCCGCGGTCATGTCGGCCAACAGCTGCTCGATGCGTTCACTCATGGGCGTGAGCCTGGCATCCCTGTCGGCCGACCGCTAGCTCAGTCGCCGCACCAAACACCGATCCGCGCCTCCCGCGACCGGCAGCGACCTGACGACTCGTCAGAAACCGCTCAGTGCCTTTACGATGACGGGCACTTCTCGAGTCGGAGGACGGCAAATGCTCGACGTGATCATCAAGGGTGGCACCGTGGTCGACGGCACCGGTGCCCCCGGTGTCCAGGCCGATATCGGCATCCGCGACGGGCGCATCGTCGCCATCGGCGAGGTGAACGAGGACGCGGCCGAAACCGTGGATGCCGGCGGTCTCGTCGTGTGTCCGGGATTTGTCGATCCCCACACCCACTACGACGCCCAGCTCTTCTGGGACCCACGGGCCACGCCCTCGAACTATTTCGGTGTCACGTCGATGAT
>CALKOE010000269.1 GCA_938091985.1 uncultured Acidimicrobiales bacterium
CCGCATCGCCGCCGGGCTCTTGGCCCGTGGGGTCTCGCTCGGCGACCGCGTGCTCATTCATGCCGACAACTGCCCCGAGATGGTGCTGGCCTGGTACGCCTGCGCTCGTATCGGAGCCGTCGGCGTGACGACCAACACCCGGTCGGTTGCGAACGAAGTGGCGTACTTCGCCGAGCACACGAAAGCCGTCGGCGCGATCACCCAGCCGCAGTACGCCGAACTCGTGCGGGACGCCGCACCGCAACTCGAGTGGATGATTGTCACCGATGACGACAGCGGCGAGGCGCCGACGGCAGCGGTTCCACCGGAATGCGACCCGTGGAGATCGATTTTCGGTGACGCCGAGTCGGTTCCCGCTCGACCCGCTGACCCGATGCTGCCGGTCGGAGTGATGTTCACGTCGGGAACGACCTCGCTGCCGAAGGCAGTTGTGCACACCCACGCGAACGCGATCTGGACGAGCCGCGTCGGCCCCCGCAACATCGACCTTCGTCCGGGCGACACCTATCTCATCTATCTGCCGTTCTTCCACGTCAACGCACAGACCTGGTCACTCTGGAGCATCCTCGGGGTCGGGGGCACGATCGTGCTTCAACCCAAATTCTCCGCGAGTCGCTTCTGGGACGTGGTCACGACCCACTCGGTCACGCACATCTCGTTGATCCCGTTTGTGTTCAAGGCGCTCGCGGGGAAGCCGATGCCCGAGCACACCCTCCGGGTCGGTGTGTTCGGTCTCGTGATGCCGGTCCTCGAGAAGATGCTGAATCTCCGTGTGCTGCCGGCGTATGGCATGACCGAAACGGTCATCCACGCGATTCACGCACCGCTCCATCATCCGTTCCCCGAGCGGTCGATGGGTTGGCCGACTCCTGGCTACGAAGCGATCGTGGTGGACCCCGACACCGAAGAGATCTGCGATGTCGAGCAGGTCGGGGAGCTCTGGCTCCGCGGAACTCGCGGCATCCAGCTCTTTCTCGAGTACCTCGACAATCCAGAGGCCAACGAGAAGGCCTTCACCGATGAAGGCTGGTTCCGTACAGGCGACATGGTGAAGGCCGATGCCAACGGGCAGTTCTTCTATCAGGAGCGCGACAAGGACCTGCTCAAGGTGGGCGGGGAGAACGTGTCGGCTCGCCAAGTCGAGGACACATGTCGCGCCGTCGGCGGAATCGCCGACATCGCCGTGGTCGGCCGAAGCCACGAGATGCTGGACCAGGTGCCCGTCGTCTTCGTGATCAAGGGCGCCGACGCGCCACCGGACGAAGCGGCCCACGGCCAAGCCATGATCGACCGTTGTGCGGCTGAGCTCGCGGACTTCAAGGTGCCGCGAGCGGTGCACTTCGTGGACGAGTTCCCGCGGGCGACGCTCGACAAGGTCGCCAAGAACAAGCTCCGGGATCTCGCCGACGAGCTGGCTGGCGACTGAGCTAGACCGCGGGGAAGTAGCTCAGCGCTCCCACGACGACAACGAAGACGAGCATCACTGCGGCTGGCACTGTGTTGATGACCGTGTCTCGCGCGCGAACGTGGAAGGCGATGGCGACGAGGAAGTAGACGACCAGCGCCACGATGGTGAGCGCACCGAGAATCGGGACCCACAGCCCGATGGTCAGGCCGATGGCGCTGTCGAGCTTCACGAACGGGAGGAGTCGCCGAATCCGGGGTGGGCAATCCACCGCGTCGAGAGCGACCTTGATCGGCGCGATCGGACCGATGCACGCGATCGCGTCGGCGACCTGGAAGACGATCAGGATGATCGCGAGAGCAGGAAGGTCGACGTCCACGTCGGCACCCTAGGAGGTTGGCGAGGAGCCAAACGAAGTGGCAGGGTCCAGGCATGACTGGACGTTCTCGCCCCGCGGTCGGCGCACTGCCCGCCTATCGCCCTGGGAAGGCGGCGGCTCAGGCCGAGGCTGAGCACGGCATATCGAACGCGATCAAGCTCGCCTCCAACGAGACTCCCTGGGGCCCCGTGCCGTCCGTCGCGGCGGCGATCGCCGAGGCCGCGACCGGCGTGAATCGCTATGCCGACCACCGGGCCACCGCGCTGCGGCGCGCCCTGGCCGGCGACCTGGGTGTCGACGAGGCATCGGTCACGGTCGGGTGTGGGTCGGCCGGGCTGCTCCAGCAGCTCTGCCTCACCTATGTCGATCCGGGTGATGAGGTTGTCTACCCCTGGCGTTCCTTCGAGGTGTACCCGGTGTTCACACAATTGGCGGGCGGCACTGCGGTGACGGTGCCACTCATCGATGACGCGTTCGATCTCGACGCGGTGGCAGCCGCGATCACGCCGAGGACCAAGCTCGTGTTTCTCGCATCTCCCAACAACCCGACGGGAACCGCGGTCAGCGCGCGCGATCTCGCCACGTTCATGGAGTCGGTCGACTCGACGACGTTGGTCGTGATCGACGAGGCCTACCGGGAGTTCAATGACCCTGCGCTCGGCGATCCGGTCACCGATGTGTTGCCCCATCACGACAATGCCGTGGTCCTGCGGACCTTCTCGAAGGCGCACGGTCTGGCGGGCTTGCGAGTGGGCTACATGATTGCGCACCCCGAGGTGGTGGCTGCCGTCGACAAGACGCTGCTCCCGTTTGCCGTCAACGCGATCGCTCAGGCCGCAGCGATCGCAGCGATCGAGGCTGCGGGGGACATCCGCGAGCGCGTCGCGGTGCTCCAGGAGGAGCGAGCGCGAGTCGTGGCCGCGTTGATCGACGCGGGACATGCCTTCCCTCAGCCTCAGGCCAACTTCGTCTGGCTGCCCTTCGGCGGTCGCACCGATGAGATCCATCTCGGGCTCGAGCAGCGCGGTGTCGTCACTCGTCCGTTCCCAGGGGAGGGGATCCGCGTCACGATCGGATCGGCCGATGAGAACGACCGGTTCCTCTCCACCCTTGCCGAGGTGGTCTGAGGGCTATTTCGGCGCGAGGTGGCCGGGAATCTCGATTCCCATCTCGTCGGCGAGCGCCTCGTGCCCGCGATCGACCGGGGCACCTATGGCATCGAGCGCACGGTTCATCATCGAGAAGTTGCCGGCAACCATGGCTGCTCGATCTGTTGTCTCTTTGCCGACAACACGTTCGAGCTCGGCTCGGGCGGGCGCGAGTTCGTCTTCGTCGCGCAGCACCACGGCGTCGACAAACGCCATGATCTCCGCACAGTGCGCGACGCCGGTGTCGCCGACACCGTTCACGATCGGCGCTGGAGTGAGCTCGGAATCAGTGGTGTTGATGCTCGCCCGGAGCATCGCGGTGTGGCCAAGCAGTCAATAGAAACACTCGTTGAGGGCTGAGGTGCGGGCCGCGACCAACTCGATCTGGGGTCGTGTGAGTCCATCGAGTTCGACCTGCATGTCGAACATCTGATCGAGGGAGAGATACAGCACGGCGTGGACATCCCACATCCCGGCCGCCTCGCCTGGAACTGCGCTCAACGACGAAGGAGCGGTTGCCGGCCCGACAGTGGGGGCCCAACCGGTGGTGATGGCAGCGCCATCGGGCTTCTCGCCCGTCGAGTCGCCGGGGAGGTCATCGGGGAGTGGACGAGGTGTGCGCCCGAGCCCCAGCATGGTCACGTCGAGTGCGAGGAGTCGGCTCACGATGCCCACGATCTCGACGTAGGCGAAGTGGTCGAGGCCTTCGAACTCCCAGCGAGCGACGTCGGTGTCGCGGATACCGGCCGCATCGAGCGCCACTCGCCGAGTGGCTTCCTCGACCGGTGGGGGGAGAACCCCCGAGGGCTCCATACCCGCCGCGGCCCGGCGGGCATCGGTGGCGATCGCTACTCGTTCACCGCCGGTCCACCAACTTCCGGGGCCGGCGATTCGTTCCCATTCTCGGTCGATGAGCATCTCGACGGCCTCGAGCGGTGCGGGCCCGGGTTCGATGTCGGCCGAAGGTGCCTCGTCGTCGACCGAGGCGCTCGATTCGTCGATGTTGGCGAGCGTGGGGTCGTCGGTGTTCCCGCGCTTCTTTCGACTGAAGAGACCCATCACGTCATCCTTCCACCTGCGGTGGAGACACGGGTGCCATCACGGCAGCCGACACGTGTTGTTGCACGCGCCCAGCTCGGCGATCTCAGTGCGAAGGACCATCCCATCGGCAAGCCATTCGGGTGGGTTGCGGGCCGCGCCGACGCCGCCCGGTGTGCCGGTCGCGATGATGTCGCCCGGCTCGAGAGTGATGATGGTGCTCAGGTCCGCCACGATGTCGATGGCGTTGAAGACGAGTTCGCTGGTGTTGCTCGATTGCTTGAGCTCACCGTCGACGCTGGCGGAGATGGCGAGACCCGAGCCGTCGCCAACCACGTCGGTAGTGACGAGGTCGGGTCCGACCGGAGTCATTCCTTCGAAGGTCTTCCCGGCGAGGAACTGGGTGGTACGGCGCTGGTAGTCGCGGACGGAGACGTCGTTGAGCACAGTGAACCCGGCGATGGCAGCCATTGCATCAGAGGCTGATGCGTGACGAACCGCGGACCCGATGACGATCGCGAGCTCCGCCTCCCAATCGATGTGTGTGGAGGTCTCGACGGCCGGCAGCGTGATGTCGTCGTGGGCACCGATCAGCGCTTCGCGGAACTTTGCGAAGTAGGTGGGTGCCGGCGGAACCTCTCGGCCCATCTCCTCGATGTGGTCCCGATAGTTCACGCCGACACACACGATCTTGCCCGGAGCCGTCACGAGCGGGGCCCGCTGAGCGTCATGGGCCGCAACCGTCGGGCCGTCGGCGTGGCGGTCGACGCCTGACCGCAAGATGTCGCCGACGTCGGTGCCGTCGAGGAGTACCAGTAGGTCGCCTTCGACTCGGGCGGCTTGGGTTCGGCCCTCGTGGCGGATCGTGGTCAGTCGCATGAGGGGAGGCTAACGGTCGTGGTAGTCGAGGTCGGATGCTGCCTGGACGTTGCGGTGATCGGGTTCGGGCTCGTCGACGAACCGTCGTGCCGCCACGGTCGAGCGACCCTCCATGAGCGCCTTCGCTATCCGGTGCATCCCATCCATCACTCGGCCGTCGGCACCCAGGATGATCGGGTAGCCGAGGTCGGCGTCGCGTATCAGCTGGGCGTGTTCGATCACGGCCCGCACTGTCGCCGGAGGGTCCTGCGGATGGAACCAGTGGATCGTGTCGATCTCCGGAATCGAATCGATCGGTACTTCTTCGACCGGGAGTTCGGCGCTCAGCTCGATCAATCGGTACACGTCCCAGGCTTTGCGGCCGTGCTCATCAGGCATGAAGTGGTACTGCTGACGAAGGCCCGCGAGCGGGTCGCTCATTCGCTGTCTCCGAAGTCGTAGCTGATTCGGGGCACGGTTCGTTCGAACCCATCGGCCCCGAACAGAGAGAAGCGGCGAGGGTCGGCGAACCGTGCCACCAGGACGCCGGGGAAGGTGCCGCGACGATTTCGGAGGAGCGTCACCGACTCGTTGTAGAACGTGCGCGTTCCGGCGATGCGGTTCTCCGTGTCGGCCAGCTCGAGCTGGAGGCGAGTAGCGGTGGCGTCGGCTCGGAGCTCCGGGTGATCCTCGATCACCGCGATCAGCTGACGGAGTTCGGCACTCTGCACGCGCACTTCCTCCTCGGCCTGCGCGATGGTCGCCGCGTCGGGGGTGGTTCCGACCCCGCCGCGCGCTTCGGCGGTGAGCTCGAGGGTGTCTCGCTCATGATCGAACGCTGTCGCGGTGACCGCCTGGAGTGCAGGAATGAGGTCGTGGCGGCGTGAAAGTTGCACATCGATCAGGCTCCACGCCCGAGCTGCGGACTGCACGTGCCCTTGGAGTTGGTTGAAGACGATGAGGAGTACTGCCGAGATGAGCAGGAGCGCGGTGCCGGCGATCACGAGCGGAAGTGCGAGGTCGGACTCGAAGCCGCTGGCGCCCCAGATCGCGAGGGCGGACCCGAGGACCAGAAGGATGGGCACGGCAATGCCGGCGCGTCGGCGGTGCGACTTCTCGGGGCGAGTCGACACGATGAAGGGGCTGCCATGGTCGATCTGGGGAACGGCGCTTCCCTCGGGCATGGAGGCATCGCCCACGACATACAGCGCGTCGCCGATGGCAATGGCGGTCTCGGTCTGGCGATATCGGCCGGTGCTGTTGTCGAAGCTCACGAGGCGCTCGAAGAAGCCCTTCCTCTCGCCCTTGCGGAATACTTCGTTCGCCGTCGAACGCGGCGACACCGAAGCCTTGGCGACCACGACCTCGACGGCACCGGTGTCGTCCACGACGTGCACGCTCGGGCGAGCCTGCGATTTGGCGTCGATCTCGTGCCACTCGGTGTAGGTCTCGGTGCGGGTGGTCGTGTGGCCC
>CALKOE010000270.1 GCA_938091985.1 uncultured Acidimicrobiales bacterium
CAAGCACAAGGGCATGACCTACTTCGCGCTCGACATGCACGCCGAGGGTGTCGAGGTTCGGCCGTTGCGCCAGATCACCGGTGAGGCCGAGTTCAACGAGGTCTATATGACCGATGTTCGCGTGCCCGACGACTGTCGTATCGGCGCCCGTGGCGAAGGGTGGCGCGCCGCGCTCACCACCCTCATGAACGAACGCACCGCCATCGGGGGTGGCGGTGGCGCTCCGAAGCAGGGCAGCGGCTCGATCTCTCACCTGATGCAGGTGTGGGAAGGACTCGACGACAAGAGCCCCGCCGATCGCGACGAGGTCATGAAGCTTTGGATCCGCGCTGAGATCCTCCGGCTCACCAACGTGCGTGCCATTCAGGCTGCCAAGAAGGGCCAGCCCGGCCCCGAGGGTTCCGTGGCCAAGCTGGCCGGTGCCGAGCTCAACAAGGAGCTCTACAGCAAGGCCATCGACCTGCTCGGCATGGCCGGCCAGGTCGAATACGACTACACCTTCCGTCGTCCCGGCACCGTCGACCTCGACGGCTCGGGCAACGGCATCGGCTACGCGTTCCTGCGGGTCCGGGCCAACTCGATCGAAGGCGGCACCTCCGAGGTACTGCGCAACATCATGGGCGAGCAGATGCTCGGCCTTCCTGGCGAACCCCGAGTCGACAAAGACATCGCCTGGAGCGAAGTCCGCAAGAGCTGACCTTTCGGGTCAGCCAGTGCCGAGCGCTGCGGTCACGTCGGCGTGGAGCTGCTTCTTGATCACGCCGACCGAACCTTCTGCGGTCGCGGCGTGGGGCAACCCCAGATCGGCTGCCGCTCCCATGAGATCGTCGAGTGCAACCGATCGGTCGACGAAACCTGCTGCCACGGCCTCGGCTGCGGCGTAGCGGCGGCCGGTGACGATCGTTTCGCGCGCGGCCGCCGGCGAGAGAAGACCCTTGATCATCGCGAGCAGCCCGGGGCTGAATCCCATCCCGAGATGCACTTCGGGCCAGCACACGAACCCGCGATCGTCACGCATCACTGCGTGGTCATGGGCGAGCACTGAGAACGCGCCGGCACCGAAGGCGTGTCCGTTGACAGCGGCGACCGTGGGCGCCGGGAACGTGAGGATCCGACCGAGAACCAGCTCGACGGAGTTCACATAGGAAATGACCTCCTCGGAGCTCTTGCCTGCCATCCAGTCGACATCGAGCCCGTTGGAATAGTGCTTGCCGGCTCCGGTGGTGATGAGCACCTTCGGCCCCTCGACCGCCGCGACCTCATCGAGAAGGGAGTTCATGCCTGCCACCCAGACGTGGTCGGTGGTGTTCAGGTCGTCGCCGAAGTTGATGACGAACAGTTCGCCGTCGCTGGTGAGGGTGGGTTCGCTCATGGCCGGACCATACCCGGCGTTTGCGGGGCGGCCGAACGGGGGCGAGGATCGATCAATGTCCGAACACTCCACGCCGAAGCCAGCGATCCTGATCGCCCACATGGACGGACTTCAGGCGTTCGACAACGCCACGTTGGATCGACTCGACACGGTGGGGCGGGTGCTCGACCGCGCACCCCTCGCTTCGTGGGACGATCCGCGAGCCGATGACCTTCTGGCCGAGGCCGAGATCATCGTCGGACACTGGGGCACGCCACTCTTCGATGCCGCCACGCTTGCCCGCGCGCCGAAGCTGAAGATGTTCGCCTACGCCGCCGGCACGGTGAAGTGGTACGTGATCGACGAGATCTGGGACCGGGACCTCGTGGTCACCTCCGGTGCTGGTGCCAACGCCGAGCCCGTTGCCGAATACACCCTCGCCATGATCCTGCTGGCCAACAAGCGGGTGTTCCCCGCGATCGCCGGCCAGGCCGGTCGCGAGGCCTGGACCGCTCCGGCCGGTTCGGCCGCCCACGGCAACTGGAACAAGACGGTGGGTCTGGTCTCAGCGTCACTCATCGGGCGGCGGGTTGCTGAGCTGCTCCAGCCGTTTCCCCACCTGAACGTGGAGATCTACGACCCCTTCGTCGATGCCACCACCATCGAGAGTCTCGGGGCCACCAAGGTCGATGATCTGACGGAGCTATGTGGCCGCGCCGACGTGCTCTCGATCCATGCGCCGGCCCTTCCCCCCACCCACAACATGATCGGGGTGGAGCAGCTCACCGCATTGCCCGATGGCGCGACCTTGATCAACACGTCTCGCGGCCACTGCCTCGATCTCGACGGCCTCACGGCAGAGCTCGAGTCGGGCCGGATCTTCGCGATCATCGACGTGACCGACCCGCTCGAACCGCTCCCCGATGACCACCCACTGCGCTCCCTGCCCAACGCGATCTACACGCCGCACATCGCCGGGTCCCAGGGAACCGAGCTCGCCCGGATGAGCGATTGGGTGTGTGACGAGGTCGAACGATTCCTCGACGGCCGACCCCAACGCAACCAGATCACCCGTGACATGATCGACCGGATCGCTTGAGAGCAGGAGAACCACCAATGAGCATTGCCTTCGACGACATCGAGGCCATCAATGCCCACGCCAGCGACGAATACGGCGACTGGGGCAAGGAGATCGAGGTCACCCAGGAGATGATCAACGACTTCGCCGAACTCACCGGCGACCGCCAGTGGATCCACATCGACGTGGAGCGCTGCATCAAGGAGAGTCCGTTCGGCGGCCCGATCGCTCACGGCTACCTCACCATGAGCCTCATGCCGATGCTGATCTCGGTGCCCGTCGACCTTTCCGGCGTCAAGAACGCCGTGAACTTCGGTTGTGGCGGCGCTCGCTTCCTTTCCCCGGTCCCGGCCGGATCCACCGTGCACGCACGCTCCCGGCTGATCGGCGCCGAGACCCACCGGGCCGGCACCCTGCTCAGCTTCGAGTCAGCCACCCATGTGAAGGGCAACGAGAAGCCCTCGCTGGTCTACACGTCGCAGATCCTCTACCAGGGCTGAGATGATGCCCGGCTCGGGCAACTTCCTGTCGACC
>CALKOE010000271.1 GCA_938091985.1 uncultured Acidimicrobiales bacterium
GTCGGTGCGCATGTGCTGATCGGCCGCGCGAACCGTGCGCCGCAGTTCTGGGTTCCACACCACGAGGTCGGCATCCGCGCCGACGACGACGGCGCCCTTCTGCGGGTAGAGCCCAAACAACTTGGCGGGCCGCGTCGCGACGAGATCGACGAAACGGCTGACATCGAAACGGCCCTGACGGACCCCCGCCTGCCAGATCAGCGAAAGACGATCTTCGATACCGGGCACGCCGTTGGGCACATCGGGGAAGTAGCCGACGCCGCGGCCCTTCTGCGGCGGCAGATCGTCGGGCTGGCCCATGCAGAAGGCCGCGTGATCGGTGCCGATCGTCGACAACGCGTCGCTCACCAGCGCATCCCACAAGCTCTCCTGATTGGCCCGCTCACGAATCGGAGGCGAGCACAGGTACTTCGCGGCCTCGTGCCCGAGCCCTTCGTAGTCCTCATAGGCCGCCAGGAGATATTGGGGGCAGGTCTCGCCGTGAACCGGAACGGCGCGAGCTCGCGCGTGTTGGATCTCGGCCGCGGCGTAGCGACTCGACACGTGAACGACGAAGAGCGCGCTGCCGACCGACTCGGCAATCGCAATCGCTCGATGGACGGCCTCTTGCTCGGATGTGTGCGTGTGGGCCGCGAGGTGGTGGTGCTCTTCGACCATCCCGGCTTCCACGAGTCGGTCGGTCGCGTCCTGGACCAGGTGCCCGTTCTCGGCGTGGACCATGGGCATCACGCCTTCTTCGGCGGCGGCGCGGAACCCGGCGATCAACGTGGCATCGTCGACCATCATCCCGTGGTACGCCATGAAGAACTTCCAGCTCGTGGCGCCTTCGGCGGCGAGCTGTCGCAATTCGGAGATCGAGTCGACCTCGAGCGCATTGCTGGGAACCATCGGGTGGAGCCCGAAATCGACGACGACCTTCTCCTCGGCGACCGCTCGGCGCGCCTGGAAGGCGTCGTAGATCGACTCCTCAGGACGGGACTTGACGAAGTCGACGATGGTCGTGGTGCCGCCGGCCGCAGCAGCGATGGTGCCGGTGTGGAAGTCGTCGGAGCTCACCGTGGTGAACGCAAGAGCCGGGTTCTCGAGATGTGTGTGGGTGTCGATCCCGCCAGGCAGGACATAGCAACCGCGGGCATCGATCTCACGGTCGGCCGTACCGGTTCCGGGGTCGACGAGGCCGACGATCTTCTCGCCGTCGACCACCACGTCGGCAGAGAACACGCCGCTCGCCCAAACGACGTCGCCACCCCGAATGATGAGAGACGCCATCAGGCGATCTCCTCGTCGACGAGGCCGAGTAGATCATCGAGGATCTCCAGGCCGAGCTCGAGATCTTCGTGGCTCGTGATGAGCGGAGGGGCCAGCCGAATGATGTTGTTGTAGCCCGCGAGGAACAGGCCCCGTTCCTTCGCTCCGCGCATGATGCGGGCCATCGGCGCCGCAGCTTCGCCTGTCGCCTTGAACGGCACGAGCGGCTCTTTGGTGTCGCGATCGCATACGAGTTCGACCCCGTGGAAGAGGCCCATCCCGCGAACATCGCCGATGCAGTGCCGCCGCTCGGCCATCTCTGCGAGCCGAGAAGACACGAGCGCTCCGGCCGCAACTGTCCGGGCAAGGATGTCTTCGTCCTGGAAGACCTTGATCGACTCGACGCCGACCGCGCAGGCCAACGGATGCCCGGCGTAGGTCTGACCGATCGAGAAGCGGTTATCTTCCAACCACTCGCGAATCGGGGCGCTCACGATCATCGCGCCGAGTGGCACGTAGCCCGAGTTGATTCCCTTCGCGACGACCAGGATGTCGGGAACGACGTCGTAGTTCTCGCAGGCGAACCAGGTGCCGGTGCGTCCGAAGCCGACCATGACCTCGTCGAGGATCAGCATGATCCCGTATTTGTCGCAGACCGCCCGGACCGCCTTCAGATAGCCCTCGGGCGGATAGATGATGCCGTTGGTGCCGGTGACGGTCTCGAGGACGATCGCTGCGACCGTCTCGGGATTCTCGTACATCAGAATCTCTTCGATGTGCGGCGCACCCGTGCAGACCGGACACGGATCGGGATGCCCCGCCGGGCAGCGATAGGTGTAGGGGTCAAGGATGCGAACCACGCCCGGCCCTCCGGGCTCGGCATCCCATCGGCGAGGATCGCCGCCAACCGTGATCGTGCCCATGGTCCCGCCGTGATACGAGCGATTGCGGGCCAGCACCTTGGTTCGGCCGGTCACGTGGCGGGCCAGCTTGATCGCGCTCTCCACCGCGGCGGCACCACCAGTCGTGAAATAGGTGGCGGTGAGGTTGCCCGGCGTGATCTCGGCCAACTGGCCGGCCAGTTCGCTGCGCGCATCGTTGGCCATGTTCGGGGCGACGTAGGAGATCTTGTCGGCTTGGCGCTTGATCGCCTCGATGAGCCGCGGGTGCTGATGCCCGAGATTCATGTTGACGAGCTGCGACTGGAAGTCGAGATATCGCGTGCCGTCGTGGGTCCAGAACCAGGCGCCCTCTCCGCCCGACACGAGGAGCGGATCAACCGCTGACTGTGTCGACCAGGAGGTGAGCACCAGATCGCGGTCCTGTTGCAGAGCCAGGGCTGCGTCCGCAGGGTCCATATTCTCTGGGTTCATATTGTCTGGGTTCATATTGTCGGGGTTCATATGACGCGCTGTCCCTTCCACACCCACCCTTTCGGGTAGGGTGGTTCACTGTATGAACCGATGGTCCATCCAAAAGTTAGCACAGCGGTCTCGGCGGTCCGCGTGACGCAAGCGGTGCTGGCCACACGAAC
>CALKOE010000272.1 GCA_938091985.1 uncultured Acidimicrobiales bacterium
TGAACCACTCGGTGCCAAACGCAGCGATGAAGGCCTCCTCGGGCATCGTCATGAAGAACGAGTCCGAGGGAATCTGAGAGCGGTGCGCCGCCATGGCCTCACGCTTTTGTGCGACAGAGTCACTGACGTCGATCTCGTGAGTGATCTCGGCCGCCGGTGAGCCCATCTCGGTCTCGCGCATCTCTTCACGCTGTTGGGCGAGTTCGGGATCGTCGTCGGCGCCTTCGAAGGCGAAATCTGCCAACGCTCGCATGCGGTCGCGGTTCATGGTGGCCTCGAAGACCGCCGGCGTGGCCGCGATCTCAGCGGCGCGGTGGCCCACCCGGTGAACCTGAATGTGGTCCGGGTGGCCGTAGCCGCCGTGGGAGTCGTAGACGGTGAGAACCGACGCGTCTTCGCTGGTGAGGATCTCGGCGAGGCGCGTGGCCGCCGCCTCGACATCGGCCTGCCAGAAGCAGTCGGGGTGGTCGTTGGTGCTCTCGGCATCCATCCCGCTGTCGCCGTAGCCGAGCCACTCGACTCGCGACGCCCCGAGGATCTCTCCCGCGACCTTCAGCTCTTCGAGGCGCACCGACCCAAGCGTCGAACCTTCCGGAACCGAACCTGGAACGGGCTCGCCTACGGCGCCGTCGGTCGCGCAGACCAACACGACACGATGACCGGCCGCGGCGGCCTTGACCATCGCACCGCCGGTCGAGATCGCTTCGTCGTCGGGGTGGGCGTGGAAGAAGACTGCGGTCGCCATCTCAGGCGATCGCGCCCGACTCGCGCAGCGTTGCGAGTTCGGCATCGGTGAAGCCGAAGTCGGCGAGAACCGCATCGGTGTGTTGTCCCGCGTGCGGCGGCGGCCGCTCGATGGTCGCCTCGGTACGGCTGAATCGAGGCGCCGGTCCGGGCTGGGTGATTCCGGCGACTTCCACGAACGTGCCTCGAGCGACGTTGTGGGGATGCTGCGGGGCTTCCTCCATCGAGAGCACGGGAGCGAAGCAGATGTCGGTGTGTTCCATGATCTCGCACCACTCGTCGCGAGTCCTGGTCTTGAAGATCTCGATGAACTCCTCTTTGAACGCAGGCCACTCTGAACGGCTCATCTGAGCGTCCCACTTCGGGTCGTCGAGACCGAGCTTCTCGCGCAGTTCTGCGTAGAACTGGGGCTCGATCGACCCGATCGAAACGAAGAGTCCGTCGCTGCACTCATAGACGTCGTAGTAGTGGGCGCCGGTGTCGAGCATGTTGGTGCCCCGCTCGTCGTTCCAGATTCCCATCGCCCGGAAGCCGTGGAAGAAGGTCATGAGCGATGCCGCGCCGTCGACCATCGCGGCGTCGACAACCTGACCGCGACCCGAACCGCGGGCTTCGAGGATCGCGCAGACGAGGCCGAAGGCGAGGTACATGCCGCCACCGCCGAAGTCGCCCACGAGGTTGAGCGGCGGGACCGGGGCTTCACCGCGTCGACCCATCGGCTCGAGCGCGCCGGCCAGCGCGATGTAGTTGATGTCGTGTCCGGCCGCCGATGCGTAGGGGCCCTCTTGACCCCATCCGGTCATGCGTCCGTAGGCGAGCGCAGGATTGCGAGCGAGACACTCCTCGGGTCCGATGCCGAGTCGCTCGGCTACACCAGGGCGAAATCCCTCGATGAGGCCATCGCTTTGTTCGACGAGCCGCATGACGGTCTCGACGCCTTCGGGCGACTTCAGGTCGACACCGATCGAGCGTCGTCCTCGATTGATCAGATCACCGGGCGGCACGGATGGATCGCCGCCACGAACGGAACCGGCTCGGTCGACACGGATCACTTCCGCACCCATGTCGGCGAGCATCATCGCGCAGAACGGGCCTGGCCCGATTCCCGCGATCTCCACGATCTTCACTCCAGCCAGCGGTCCCATATGTCACTCCTCGATGCAGCGGAATCGGTTTCGGACCCTACCCAAAGGTGCGAGCCGTGAGGGCAGTGACCGCCTCGATGATGGGCGGCCACGCTTGATACACGAAGTCGTGCGACATGCCGTCGAGCACCAGCAGTTCGGCGTCGGGGATCAGTTCCGCGGTTCGTTCGCCACCTGACGGTGCGATCAGCGTGTCGTTCTCGCCGTGAACGACGAGTGCCGGCATCGGCAATGCCGCCAGGCCTTCGGCGCGGTCGCCGCTGCGCACCACCGCGTCGAACTGTCGGCCCGATCCGCCGGGCGCCCACGAGCGGTCGTAGCACGAGGCGAAGTAGGCCCTCATCTGGTCTTCGTCGAACCAGTCCGGGTTCGACCAGATGCGGCGGGCCTCGAGATCCTGGGCAACCTGCTCGGCGATCGTGGGTGCCGGCTCGCGGGTGAGGGCGACCATGGCGTCGGCAGTCGGCGTCCCGAATCCCTGCTCACCCGTGGTCGACATGATCGACACCAGCGCCCGCACTCGGGACGGGTGCGCGATCGCGGTGGACTGGGCGATCATGCCGCCGAGCGAGACGCCCAACACCACCGCGTCGTCGACACCGGCAGCGTCGAGCACGGCGATCACGTCGTCGGCCATGTCGGCGAGCGTGTAGTCGGCGCCCTCGGTAGTCATCGACGACAGCCCGGCGTCTCGATTGTCCATCCGGATCACGTAGAAGCCTCGATCCACGAACGCCTCGCAGAACCCGTCTGCGAACAACAGCAGCTGATTCCCCAGACCGGGCTGGCAGATGACCGTGGGGTCATCGGGCGAGCCGAACGTCTCGTATTCGAGCGCGATCGTGTCGTTCAGGGCGCGTGGCATACCGAAAGCATGCCCGTCCATCACAGTTTCTTCACGATCGGATGTTCACAATGGCGAAATGGCCGCCTCCCCCAATCCCAGTCGCCGTCCGGCGAAGTTGAGCCGGTGGGCCGCCTCCGGCCTCTCCGCAGTTGTGACGGTCGGT
>CALKOE010000273.1 GCA_938091985.1 uncultured Acidimicrobiales bacterium
AGCCCCGACCGGGCCGAGGTAGCCAGCCCAAACCGGCACCGGGTCCTGCATCGGTCCCGGCGTGCACTCGCCCGCGGCGAAGATGCGGCTGACTTCGGCCAGCGCGTGGTCGGTCGCTCGATAACGGTCGGCCAACTCGACGCCGAACGCCTCGAACTCTGGTGCGACATAGCCCGCGCCCAAACCGAGCTCGAGCCTTCCGTTGCTGATCACATCGACGATCGCGGCCTGCTCGGCGATCGCCATCGGGTGAGCCAAAGGAGCGACGATCACGCCAGTACCGAGCCGGCACTGCGTGGTCCGCGCCGCGATTGCGGCGAGAGCAGTGAGCGGTTGTGGCAGGTAGCCGTCCTCCACGAAGTGGTGCTCGGTGACCCAGATCGACCCGATGCCTTTGCGGTCGGCCTCTTCCATCAGATCGAGATGCCAGCCGTAGTAGGCGGCCGGGTCGCGTCGCCACGGCTCGGGATTGCGGAAGTCGAAGTACAGACCAAGGGTGGGGCTCATGTTGTCGCTCCGCTCAGGAGGGTCGGATCGGCTCGGAGTTCGGCTCGAACCGCGGCCTCCCAGAAGCCGATGAATCCATCCCCGGCGCTGCGGGCGAACATCGCGGCGACTTGGCCACCGAGTCGGGATTCGAGCGCACCGTCGACGATCGCTCGCGCGTGCCACGCCCGCTGTGCTCGCTGTTCCAAGGCCACGCAGCGTTGATGAGCAGCGCGAACCGAGACACCGGTGACGAACACACCGTGGGCCGCGAGCAACGCCATGTCGGCATCGCCCATCAGCTCCACTGCCGCCGCCGCGGCATCGGGATCGTTGGCCGCGCCTTCGTACTCGTCGACAAGTACGAGTTCGCCGCCACCGAGGGCGGAAGACTGATCGAGCACCGGCGGGATCTCGCCGATGTCGGCCCACACCGTGGCGTGGAGCGGATGGCTGTGGACCGCGACCTGCACCTCGGGACGCATCCGGTGCAGCGCCAGGTGCAACGGGATCCCCAGCGGGACAGGCCAGTCATTGCCGTCGAGCGCCGGCTCGACGACCTTGCCATCGAGATCGATCGCAATCACATGCTCGGGGCGGAGCTCCTCCCAGTGGAGTAGCCACGGGTTGCACCACAACGTGCCGTCGCCCCGGTTGATCGTGATGTGGCCGGCGAGATGATCGTCGTAGCCCTCACGCCAAAGGGCCCGCGCCAGCAGCGCCAGCTCCTGACGAGCGGTGAGTTCGGGCATCAAGTTCGACGGCGTCGGTTGGAACGACATGGCGACGATCATTGCGCAGTTGTGGTTCGGGGGCCATGTGGCGAACCGACAGGAATGAGCGCACCATCATCACGGCGCCGATCACCGTCTGCAGGGCCATCACCCATACATCGCGCCGCAGCCCACGGAATCACAATCGTCCGGCCCACGACGGCCCCGCCGATCGCCGCGACCCAGATCCAGACCATCGCTCGGCTGGGCCGAAACTCGGAAAGTCGGTTCAGACCGCTGCGGCCTCGCGGGTCGGGAACGTGATCGGCAGCGACCGCCACCCGGTGACGTTGCTCGAGTGAAAGCGCACCTTCGCGTCGTGATCGACCTCGTAGTCGGGGATCCGTCGGAAGATCTCCTCGACGGCGATCTTCCCTTCCATGCGAGCCAAGGCGGCACCGAGACAGAAGTGAGCGCCATAACCGAACGCGAGATGGCGCTCGGGGCGACGGAAGATGTCGAACTCCTCGGCCGTGGGTCCGAACTCGCGCTCGTCGTGGTTGGCCGCGCCGATCACGAGCAGCACGGAGTCGCCCGCCTTCATCTGCTGGCCATACATCTCGTGGTCGCGGGTGAGCGTGCGGTGCATGTATTGCGTCGAGTTGTGGAATCGCAGCACCTCCTCGATCACTCCGGGGACGAGATCGAGGTCGGCCGCAACCGCTGCCTTCTGCTCGGGGTGGCGCGAGAGTAGTTCGAGGACGTTGGCGACCATCTTGGTGGTCGTCTCGTGGCCGGCGATCACAAAGAGGACGCAGAAGCCGAGCAACTCCTCGTCGGTGAGCGCTCGACCGTCGACCTCGTAGCCGACCAGATCGTTGATGAGGCCGCTGCCCTCACCCGCCTTGCGCTTCGGGAGGTCCTCCATGAAGTACTCGACGAGACCGAGCATGCCTTCGGCCGCAGCCGGCGGAATCTCCAGCACACCGTCGGTGCGGATCATGATCTTGTCGCTGCTGACACGGAGGTGATCCCGGTCCTCGGGAGGCACCCCGAGCACCGCCGAGATGACGTCCATCGGATACGGACTCGTGAGGTCGCCCACGACCTCCGACGAACCTCGCGGCACGATCTGTTCGAGGTAGCCGCGAAAGATCCGGCGGATCTCGTCTTCCATCTTGGCGACCGTGCGGATCGTGAAGACGCGACTCACCAGCTTGCGCAGGACGGTGTGTTCGGGCGGATCGAACTCGATGAACTGGTCGAACCCCATGCTCTGTCCGATCGGACGCCGGTTCTCGAGGGCGATGCCCCCGGCCGAGGAGAGCAGGCCGGTGTCGCGGAACCCCTCCTGCACATCGGCGAACCGCGTGAGGGCCCAGAACTTCAGCTCGTCGTTCCAGTAGAGCGGCGCCTCGTCGCGCATGCGCTTGTAGGTGACGTAGGGGTCGTCATGATGCAAGAAGCCGAACGGATTGAAGACGAGATCGCTCACGTTCGCAGAGTAGTCAGCCGACCGCTCGCGTCCGCGATCGTCGCGGCGACCCACTCGATGTCGTCGGCTCGCAACGTGCCGATGCTGACGCGGATGTGAGGCCCGACCTCATCGCTCACACAGAACGGACCGCCGGGAGCAACACCGATGCCGTGGGCGGCCAGTGCCACGACGGCGCGTTGTTCGTCCGGGACCGGAATCCAGATGTTGAGGCCAACTCCGGTGTCGACGTCGATGCCGTGACGGGCCAACGCGTCGCCCAGCGCAGCACGACGCCGCTCGTAGTCCTGCGCCGCGGTATCGACGAGCCGATCCGTCGTCGGGTCGGTCAGCAGCGCAAGGAGAAGCTGTTGGATCAACCGACTCGTCCACGAAGGGCCGAGCTGACGCCGCC
>CALKOE010000274.1 GCA_938091985.1 uncultured Acidimicrobiales bacterium
GAGCCACGCGGATGCCGCGCCCAGCGCCGTGTACGTGCCGCCGACCCACTCGCCCCACGGCGCCGCCGGCAGGATGACGTCGGCGTAGAGGTTGTTCGGAGCGTCCTTGTAGATCTCCTGCGCCACGGTGAAGGTCTTCGTGATGGCCGGTCTCGCCGACGAAGCCAGCCACGACTCGGTCATCCAACAAATCGAAGACAAGGGCATCGAAGTCGTGGGCGAAGGCATCATCGTCGCCCCCGACGGCGACACCGCGGCGCAGGACGACGAGCTCGGCATCATCACCGAGCGGATCAAGGAACTCGAAGCGACTGCCGTCTACATCCACGGCAACCCCGCATCGAGCATCCGCGGTCTCTCCGATGCCGGCCTCAACACCGAGCTCGCCATCTGGACCAACAACCCGTCCGGACTCAACAACCTCGGCTCCACCATTGCGGACCGCTCGGTCGCCAATGGCGTGCTAACTGTCTCGGGTCCCGATGACAACTTCATCTGGGAAGACCCGGCCTACCAGTCGGAGTGCAGCGAGGTCGTCGCCGCAGCGATTCCCGACGCCGACATCCGGCCGCCGCTGGACTACGCAGAGGAAGAAGAAAACCTCTTCAACGGCATCCGCTACGGCTGCCGCTTGATCGCCCTCTTCGTGGCGATCGCAGAGGCTGCCGGCGCCGATCTCACCCAGGAGTCCTTCCAGGCCGGCGCTGAGTCGCTCAGCGACTTCTCGTTCCCGGGCTCGCCTTCGGCATCACTCTCGGCCGACAAGCTGTTTGCCGATGATCTGTTCTCGCTCGCCGAGTACGACAACGACGCAGGCGATGGCCAGGCCGTACCGCTCGGCGATCTCGTCGACATCTTCTCGTAGTCAAGAACGCGAGTCAGAAGATGTAGCGGGGGTCTGACCCCCGCTACATCTTCGGACCGATTCAGAATTCGGGTTCGAAGCGGGGGAAGCGGAAACGCTCCCCCGCTTCTGCCGTTTTCGACCAGTGCGACGAGGACGTCACGGGTAGACCTCGGGCTGATCGAGCGGGATGTTGAGCCACTCCACAATCTGCCGCACCGTCTCGTAGGCCTCCTTGCGGGCCTCGTCGGTGTCGGCCTCCTCCGCGGCCAAGAACGGTTCACGCAACCGTCGTGCCATGCGCGGGCCGAGTTCGAGCAGCCCACCGCTGCCTTCAGTCGCCCACTTCGCCAGGACGTAGTGGACGAGCGCGCCGAGCGGCACGTCGATTGCGTTGCTCAGATTGCCCAGGGTCGACAGAGGGTCGAGGTGGGCATAGGCCGCGATGTCGGTCTTGAAGTTGGCATCGGCGTCGTCGGCCGGCCACGTCCCCGCCCACCCCTCGATGCGGATCAGGTTGTCGTCAGTCACAGTCCTGCCAGCATGCCCCATCGGGAAGCAGCCGATCGGCTTCGGTGGGGCCCCACGAGCCCCGCTCGTACAACGCGACCGGAGGCTTGTCGGTCAAGACGTCTTCGACGATGCGCCACGACTCCTCGACGCTGTCCTGGCGAGCGAACAAGCGGGCGTCGCCCGCCAGGGCATCACCGAGCAGCCGCTCGTAGGCCTCGGCCGCGCCCACGCCCAGGGCCTCGTCGTAGTCGACCTCGAGGTCGACCGGACGAGCCATCATCCCGAGCCCGGGCACCTTGGCCTGCATGGTGAGTGTGATGACGTCGTCGGGCTTCATTCGGAAGCGCAGGACGTTGGCGCTCGGCTCGCCGCCATCGTCGAAGATGGCGCTCGGCGGCTGACGAAATTCGACGACAGCCTCGGTGACCGTTGTGGCCAACCCCTTCCCGGCGCGGATGATGAACGGCACGCCTGCCCAACGCCAGGAATCGATCTCGAGGCGAACAGCGACGAACGTTTCCGTGTCGGAACCGGGGGCCACACCGTCTTCGTCTCGATAGTCGCGGTACTGACCCCGCACGATGTCGGCCGACGTGAGCGACTTGGTCGCCCGCATCACCTTCACCTTCTCGTCCCGCAGCGCATCGGGATGTTTCGAGACCGGCGGCTCCATCGCCAGCAGCGCCACGATCTGCAGCAGGTGGTTCTGCACGACATCGCGCAGGGCGCCCACGTCGTCGTAGAAGCCGCCTCGCCCCTCGATGCCGAACGACTCGGCCATGGTGATCTGTACCGACGCAATGTGGTTGCGGTTCCAGACCGGTTCCAGAATCGAGTTGGCGAAACGGAAGACCATCAGGTTCTGCACCGGTTCCTTGCCGAGGAAGTGATCGATGCGAAAGACCGACGATTCGTCGAAGTGCTTGTGGAGAATCTCGTTGAGCTCGACCGCGGACGCGTGGTCACGACCGAACGGCTTCTCGACAACGATGCGCCCGCCCTCGTTGAGCCCGACACGGGCGAGCCCCGCGGCGACATCGTCGAAGAGGGCGGGAGGAATCGCGAGATAGGCAACCGGGTGTGTCGCCCCGTCGAGTGAGTCGCGGAGACGATCGAACATCGCGGCGTCTCGATAGTCGCCCGAGACGAATCGCAGCCGGGCGAGCAGTCGAGCGACCACGGCCTCGTCGAGCTCAGGGCCGAACTCTTCGAGTGCAGCCCGGCCGTGCTGCCGGAACCCCTCGTCGTCGATTTCCGTGCGTCCGACTCCGACGACGGGCACCTCGAGACGGCCGTTGCGCTCGAGTTCGTAGAGGGCAGGGAAGAGCTTGCGCCGCGACAGGTCGCCGCTGGCGCCGAACAGAACAAGGACATCGCCCGGCGTCGTCATGCGTTCTCCTCAGCTGACTTCTCGAGATGGCCGCCGAACGCGTGGCGCATGGCGGACAGCACCTTGCCGGCTGTCTCGTCGTTGCCTCGACTGGCGAATCGCTGGTGCACCGCGGCAGTGAGCACTGCGGCGGGCACACCGACATCGATCGCCGCCTGCGCAGTCCAGCGCCCCTCACCGGAATCGCTGACGCGACCCTCGTAGGCCGACAATTCCGGATCATTCGCGAGCGCGCCGGCCGTGAGGTCGAGCAGCCAAGACCCGACGACCGAACCCCGCCGCCACACCTCGGTGATCGCCGCGAGGTCGAGGTCGTAGCGATAGGCCGCCGGATCTCGCAGCGGGGCCGTCTCGGCATCAGCCTCACGATCGAGAGCACCGAGGTTGGCGTGGTCCAAGAGGTTGAGGCCTTCGGCGATGGCGGCCATCATCCCGTATTCGATGCCGTTGTGGACCATCTTCACGAAATGGCCGGCGCCGCTCGGGCCGCAATGCAGCCACCCCTTCTCGGCAGGGACCAACTCGCCGGTGCGGCCCGGGGTACGCGGAGCAGCTTCGACGCCAGGAGCGATCGTGTCGAGAATCGGCTCCAGGCCGGCAACCACATCCGCCGGTCCGCCGACCATCAGGCAGTAGCCGCGTTCGAGACCGTGGACGCCGCCCGAGGTACCGATGTCGACCAGGCTGATGCCTCGCTCGGCGAGGTCGGCGCCCAGCGCGAGGTCGTCGTTCCAGTTCGAGTTGCCGCCGTCGATGATCACATCGCCTGCGTCGAGCACCTCCGCCACCCCCTGGATCACCCTGCCGGTGACGCCGGCGGGCACCATCACCCAGACCACTCGGGGTGTTGGGAGTGCAGCGGCGAGCTCGGCCAACGTCGGAGCGCCGATTGCCCCCTCGTCGACAAGCGCGTCGATCGTTGCCGCATCGAGGTCGTTGACGACGACCTCATGCCCTCCGGCCATGAGACGGCGACTTAGGTCGCCGCCCATCCGGCCGAGGCCGACCATCGCGATTCTCATGAGAGCTCTCCTGTCAGGGGTGTCGTCGACATCCTCTCACCCACAACTCCTCAGAACGTGCGAGTCTTCCCGTATGAAAGAGCTCATTTACCAACGCACGTTTCTTCCCGCGGCTGAGCAGTACGCCGACCGCACCGCCATCATCTCCGGCGACTACTCCGCGACGTATCGCCAGCACGCTGATCGTGTGCTCCAGCTGACCAAGGCGCTCGGAGAACGACTCGATCTGACCCACTCCGATCGCTATGCGGTGATGGCCCTCAACAGCCACGAATACTTCGAGCTGTACCACGCTGCGTTCCTCGGCGGCGGAGTGATCAATCCACTCAACCTGCGCCTGGCCGGGAAGGAGCTGGACTACATCATCCGCGACTCCGGTACCGAAGTGATCTTCGCCGATCAGTTCTTCGCCGCGGCGATCGCCCAAGCTCTGGCCGATTCCGACGAGCCGAACCATGTCCGCCAGATCGTGCTCATCGGCGACGGCGACGTTCCCCACGACATGAAGTACGACGACCTCATCGCCGGTATGGACATCGTCGAACCGACCGAGCCCGAGGAAGAAGACCCCGTCATCCTCATGTACACCGGCGGCACCACCGGACTACCGAAGGGCGTCTTGCTCGACAATCGGGCCGAGATTCTCAACATGTACCACGTGTCAATGATGTTCGGCTTCGCCGATGACGCCGTGAACCTCGTGCAGACGCCGATGTTCCATGCAGCCTCGATGGCGGCAATTCTCGGCACGCCGACAAGCGGCGGCACCGCCGTCACCTTGCCGATGTTCGACCCTGGCGCAGTGATGTCACTCATCGAAGCCCACGGCGTCACCCAGACGATGATGGTTCCGACAATGATCGGCATGATGCTCCAGCATCCCGAGTTCGCTCCCGAGCGGATCGCGTCGCTGCAGCAGCTGATCTATGGCGCGTCGCCCATGCCCGCAGCAATCCTCGACAAGATCATCACGATGTTCCCCGAGCTCGAGATCCTCCAGGGCTACGGGATGACCGAATGCTCTTCGGTCCTCACCATCCTCGGACCTGAGCAACACGTCCCCGGCGGCGAGCGACTCCGTTCGGCTGGTCGCGCCGTACCCGGCGTGTCACTGTCCATCCGAGACGACAGCGGCACGGCCCTCGCCACCGGCGAAACGGGCGAGGTGTGGGCTCGTGGAGGCAACTTCATGCAGAAGTACTGGAACAAGACCGAAGCAACCGAAGAGGTCTTCGAGGGCGGCTGGTACCACACGGGCGATGCCGGCTATCTCGACGCTGAGGGCTATCTGTTCCTTGTCGACCGGGTGAAGGACATGATCGTCACCGGCGGCGAGAACGTGTATTCGGCCGAGGTCGAGAGCGCGCTCTCGCAGCACCCCGCGGTCGAACAGGTCGCCGTGATCGGCATTCCGCACGAGATGTGGGGCGAGCAAGTCCACGCAGTCGTCGTGTTGGCGGCCGGGACAGAAGCGACCGAGGAAGAACTCCAGGCCTTCGCGAAGGAATCGATCGCGGGCTACAAGGTGCCGAAATCAGTCGAGTTCCGAAGCGATCCCCTCCCGTTGTCGGGCGCCATGAAGGTCTTGAAGAAGGACCTGCGGGCGCCCTACTGGGAAGGTCACGGCCGCGGCGTGAACTAGCAGCGCCCCTTCCCGATCTGCGTCGACTTGTCCGCTCTCCGGAGTGGGGCAAGTCGGCACAGATCAAGGGAGGGCAGCGCCCATCATCTCGACGAAGTTGTGCTCGTAGAACTTGTCGCGGGCCGGGGCGGGCAGGCCATCCATCGTGTCTTCGAACAGCCGGATCGGGTCCTTGCTGCCCTCGGGGTGAGGGAAGTCGGAAGAGAAGAGCATGATGTCGTCGCCGCACTCTTCGATGAGCCAGCCCACGTCTTCGCGAACGAACGGTGTGACGAACAACTGACGGTGGACATAGTCCGAGGCTCGAAGCTCGAGATCACGCACGCGTGGCTCGGTCTTCGAGAAGGTCGCCTGGCAGGCGTCGAGAAGACGAAGGAAGCCAGGTACCCATAGCGCACCCTGCTCGATGCACCCACCCCTCAGCCCGGGATGGTCGTCGAGCACTCCGTCGAGAATCATCGAGGACAGAAACTGCTCGGGGATCTGGTGGATCGCCATGTAGTCACGGGAGCGGATGTTCTCGCCACCACCGAGGAAGTCCGACACCGCGCGGCCGTTGTCGTGAAACGCCTTCTTCACCGGCCGCCCCGCTCCCCCGATGTGGAGCATGAAGGGGATCTGCCGTTCCTCGAGAAGCGCCCAGACCGGGTCGTAGTCCGGGTGCGTAGGGCTGACCCCTCGGCCGGGATTCGATGGGAACAAGATCGCGGCGGCCCCGAGGTCGAGCGCTTCCGTAACGGTCGCGAGCGTGTTGTCGGGGCCGTTCCATGCCGCCATGGCCACCGGCAGGAGCCGCCGATCATCGCTACAGAAGTCGGTAATCGCACGGTTGTGGGCGGTGAGTCCACCCATGGCGAGCGCCACATCGTCGCCGAGAAACTGGGTGGCCGCGAACGTCGAGAACACCAGCTGCGAGTCGAAACCAAGCAGATCCATGGCTCGTGACCGTTCACCCGGCTCGAATGCTCCGAGCCCCGACCAACCCTTCATCTTCATGAGCGCGGCTTCGGCTTCGTCG
>CALKOE010000275.1 GCA_938091985.1 uncultured Acidimicrobiales bacterium
TACGA
This sequence comes from uncultured Acidimicrobiales bacterium, assembly GCA_938091985.1. Taxonomy (GTDB): domain Bacteria; phylum Actinomycetota; class Acidimicrobiia; order Acidimicrobiales; family Aldehydirespiratoraceae; genus JAJRXC01. Next base: position 6 of record CALKOE010000275.1, read on the forward strand.
GCGCATGCTCGACAAGCGCATGATCTACACGTGTGGCTACTGGGACGAAGCCACCGATCTCGATAGCGCGCAGGAGGCCAAGCTCGATCTGATCTGTCGCAAACTCGGGCTCGAGCGCGGCATGCGACTGCTCGACATCGGATGTGGATGGGGTGGGTTCGCCCAGTTCGCCGCTGAGCGCTACGACGTCCACGTCACCGGAATCTCACCGGCCGGCGAACAGGTTGCCGTCGCTCGTGAGCGCACCGTGTCACTGCCGGTGCGGATCGAGCAGCTGGACTATCGAGACGTCGACGCGGTGCAGATGGGTCGCTTCGATCGCATCACGTCGATCGGGATGATGGAACACGTCGGTCCGAAGAATCTGCGGACGTTCTTCGATGCGTGTCGCAGCCTTCTCGACCCGGCCGGCATGATGCTCCACCACACGATCGGCTCCAATGACTGGAGAACCCATGGTGACCCGTGGTTCGATCGCTACATCTTCCCGGGCGGCGTGTTGCCTTCGCTCGGTCAGATCGCCCGTGCCTCAGAGGAGTATTGGTCGATCGAAGACGTCCACAACTTCGGCCCCGACTACGACACGACACTGATGGCATGGCACGGGAACCTCGCCGACCGGTGGGCGGAGATCCCTCACTACGACGAGCGCTTCCGGCGGACGTGGGACTACTACCTGCAAGGCTCCGCAGCGGGGTTTCGATCCCGGTCGCTGCAGCTTTGGCAAGTGGTGTTCACACCATCGCGTCAGCGGCGGGAGACGTATCGCTCGGTGCGTTGAGTCCGTCGATGTCGGCTTCGGTCGTGTCGCCTCCGGTCGCGAACGTGGCCAGGAGATACGCAGTGATCACAGGAGCGATCGCTCGCGAGATGTCGAAGAAACGCCACCACACCTGACGGCTGAAGAACACGGCGAGGACAACGAAACCGAGTGAGCCCCAGCTGAGATACGTCGGCTGACGCAGCGCCCGCACGACCAGCATCGGTGTGATGGCGACCAGCGCCGCGATCACGGCGAGGTCCACCGGGTTCTCGATCCAGTTCTCGAACGCACGGACCATGCCGCGGAAGGGCAGACCGAATTCCTGGACCTCGTCGACGCCGGCTCCTTCGGTGAGCCGTGCACGGAGGTAGATCGCCCAGCTCAACGCGGCGACGGTTGGTGGGATGCCGATGAGCCACGGGATTCGACGGGTGCGGAAGAGGCGAAGGAGGAGCGCGCCGGCGAGATAGAGGAACATCACCTCTCGAGCCAGGACTGCCACCGTGAACCACACAGCAGCGCGGCGGTCGTCTCGCTCTTCGAGCGCGACGGTTCCCCACAGCGCCGCAGCAAACGCCAGAATTCCGGCTCCGCTGATGTCGAACTCGAAGATCACGCCGACGTTGAGCGCAAACGCCAGACCCCACCACTCGCTGCCGCCGAGACGTCGGGCAAGGCGGGAGGTCGCCGCGGTTCCCAGGGCAATGGCGAAGAGGTTGGTGAACGCCATCGTCCAGGGCAGAGCGGGCCCGGGCACGAACCCGCCGAAGCCGGCGACCAACGGAAACAACATTCGTTGGCCGCGGTACACCGGCCGGTCGAGCAATGCGGCGTGATCGCCGGGCGAAAGGAGTAGCGGGTCGAGGGCCTGGAGGAAGAAGTACATCCCGTCGTGGCCCTCGCCCACAGTGATTACCTCGCGTCCGATCTCGTTGCCGGCGTGCTGGGCGACCAACTGCGCCTCAGGAGTGTCCCCGAATTTGATCAGGCCAGTGATGTCGCCGTCGTGTGAGAGGAGTGATCCGGCGATCACGAGAACGCCGACGCACAACGACACTGCGAGCACGCGGAGAGGCACGGTCCGGATCATTGTGGTCCTGTCGGCAGGTGTGGCCTTCTCTCAAGCGGCCGGGCGCCTCGGCCGGCTTCGCTCTCGGTTCTGGAACCTCGGCCCGAGGCGGCCCAAAACCGAAACTGAGGTGAGTCAGCCACATCCAGTGTGGCCAACTCACCTCAATTTGCGAGTCGATGTCTCTAGTGGAACTGCTCCTCTTCGGTGCTGCCGGCGAGGGCGAGCGTCGAGGCGGTGCCGCCGGAAACGACAGTGGCGATGTCGTCGAAGTAGCCGGCACCCACCTCACGCTGATGCTTCGTGGCGGTGTAGCCGTCGTCTTCCATGGTGAACTCGCGTTCCTGGAGCTCGACATAGGCCGTCATGTCGTTGGCGGTGTAGCCGCGGGCCAGATCGAACGCCGAGGCGTTGAGCGCATGCCAGCCGGCCAGCGTGATGAACTGGAACGCGTAGCCCATCGCACCGAGTTCCTTCTGGAACTTGGCAATCGTCGAGTCGTCGAGATGCGCCTTCCAGTTGAACGAAGGCGAGCAGTTGTAGGACAGCAACTGGTCCGGGTACTCGGCCTTGACGGCTTCGGCGAACTCACGGGCCTGCTCGAGGTCGGGCGTGCCGGTTTCGCACCAGATCAGGTCGGCGTAGGGCGCGTAGGCCAGGGCCCGCTTGATCGGGGTCTTGATGCCGGGTTCGGT
>CALKOE010000276.1 GCA_938091985.1 uncultured Acidimicrobiales bacterium
TGCACCTCGGACGGCTCGTGAACAGATGAGATCACCCGGGCATCGAGGGCTTCCTGGGCGGCCATGTTGCGACCCGAGTAGACGAGATCCTTTGCGAGCGTGATGCCGGCGAGGCGGCTCAGGCGTTGTGTTCCCCCGCCGCCGGGGATGATGCCCAGCAGGATCTCAGGGAGTCCCAGTCGGGCGTCGGTCGAGGCCACCCGAAAGTCGGTCGCGAGTGCGAGTTCGAGGCCACCACCGAGAGCGAATCCGTTGATTGCCGCAATCGTGACCTGCGGGAGGTTCTCCAGCGCCAACGCGGCGCCGTTGAAGTTCTGCGAGAAGGACAGGGCGGCTTCGCGGTCGAACTCAGGGAACGCGGTGATGTCGGCGCCTGCGGCGAAGTTGCGCTCGCCGCCGGTGAGGATGACGGCGCGAGTGTCGGTGTCGTCCGCGAGTTCGGAGCAGATCGCCATCACTGCAACGAGCATCTCGTCGTTGATGGCGTTGACCTTCGGTCGGTCGAAGCGGATGGTCGCCACTCCCGGCGCGGTGTCTCGCTCGAACTTCACAAAATCACTCATGGCCGGGCACGCTATCTTCGTTCTCGAAGGGGGCAGACATGCCAAGAGTGAACGTGCTCAGCGCCGATGCGGCGACCGAGGTCGATGCCGAGATCCGGGCGGGAAGGGTCGTGGTCAACGCGGTCGACGTTGCAACCGCTGTGGGTTGGGATCTGAAGCCAGAGGGACTCTGTCGTGGTGATGTCTGTGTGCCCGTTCGCGACGACGCGGGAGTTCGCATCGACGACGGTGTCGATCTCGGCGCAGTCGCCGGTCTTCTCGGCATGGCGACGCTGGTCGATGAGGCGGGTCGGGCCATGGCCATCAGCGCACCGGCGGCAGCACGCAAGGCAGCGCTGAAGGGGCGGGTAGCACCCGACTTCTCGCTGCCGGATCTCGATGGCGCGCTCCACACCCTCGAGCAATACAAAGACCGCAAGCGGCTCCTGATCGCATTCGCCAGCTGGTGAGGCTGTCGCTACGAGCTGCCCGGGTGGCAGACACTTCAAAACGAACTCGAGGCTGAAGGCCTCACCGTCATCGGTGTGTTTCTCGACGAGTCCGCCGACGACGTGAGGGAATGGGCAGAGGGCATCTCGTTCCCCGTGCTCCTCGATCGCGAACATCTCTTGGCGGATCTGTATGCCGTGAGCAATGTGCCGACCGTCGTCTGGATCGATGCCGACGGATCGATCGCGCGCCCCAACTCGTCCGAGGTCGGCAACGACATGTTCGTCGACTTCACCGGCGTCACGCCCGACGAACACATGCAGCAGGTCCGAGACTGGGTGCGTGAGGGAACGGTGCCCGCCGATGCCGACTACGAGGTCGAGGATCTGACCGACGACGAGATCGCTGGTCGTCTCGCATTCAGACTGGCTGCGCATCATCGACGCAACGGCGACGAGGCCCGGGCGGCGGAGTGGTTCGCGACCGCCGGCCAACTCGCGCCCATGGACTTCACCATTCGGCGCGCCGCGATGCCGCTGCAGGGGGTCGACCCGTTCGGCGAGCAGTTCTTCGAGCTCTTCGGGGCATGGCAGGAGGCCGGGAGTCCTTACCATGGTGTTCCCCGCAACTGAACGCTGATCGGCTTCGCTCAGCATCGGCGCGTCCTGGCCGATTGATAGCTGATGTCTGAGACCGGCGGGATGCATTGGGTTCCACAAGATGTCTTGTGGGAGATGGGCGCGTCCTTCGTTGATGCCACGCCACAGACTGCGTCTGCCGTTATCGAGTCTGCGATCCATCGTGCCGCCACGCTGGTCGATGCAACAGCGATCGGCATCTGGGCTCTGGATCCGGTTTCGATGTCGGGCCGCGTTGTGCATCGCTGGTCGTCGAGTGCATGGGTCGACCTGGGTGACGATTTTCTGGCGAGTCCGGACCCCTCGGTCCGAGACGAGGTCTTGGCCGGAGGCGGGATGGCCATCGTCACGCTGGCCCGGGCCGTCGGCCAGGAGATCTGCGACGAACGTGGCTGGCACGACGGCTATGCGCTGATCGCCCTCATCGAGCAACAACCCAACGAGAGCACCGTGCTCGTGGTTGCTTCGGGGGACAACAGCTGGGACGAGGCAGACCTCGAGTTGATCCGCGGCACCGTGATGCTCCTGCGGCAGTTCCACAGCCGGCTCACCATCGAGGAACGGCTCGAGCAGCGACACCGGTTCGATGACCTGACGGTGACGCTCGCTGCCCGATTCCAGAACGTGGAGCGCGACGACCTGGAAGAGACGATCGACAGCGCCCTGGTGCAATTGCGCGACATCATGAGGCTCGACTCCGTGGTCTTGATCGACGTCGTCGACGAGACGCTCATCCACATCCCGGCGATGGTCGCACGAAGCGCGCTTCCTGATGAGTGGCGCTATGTCACGATTCCCGACATCTCGACGCTGCCGGGGGCTGAGAGCCTCTCGCTTCGTGAGTACATCGCCGAACCGCGTGTCGTTGATCTCGCCGAACTCGTCGATGCGTTGATGGGGCCGGAGGCCTCGGATGCATTTGGTCTGCGTACTCCGCCGCGAAGTGTGGCTCTGCTGCCCGCGTCGGTCGGCATCGGCGACTCACTTCTGGCTGTCACCCGCATCGGCGACGGCGACTGGACCACTCGAGAGTTCGACTCGCTCTCCACGCTCGCCGCACTCATCGCGCAGACGCGTGGTCGTGTCGAAGCGGAGCGGGCCTCATCGAACCTGCTGGATGCCCAGCGGGCGCTCATCTGGACGGGAAAGGTGTTTCTCGAGGCGGACTCCGCCGATGCCGACTCGGCGATCCACGACGCACTGGAGCGGATGGCCGCCCACCTCGGTGCCGATCTGGCGGTGATTGCGCGAATCGAAGCCGATCGCGAAACGGTCACCATCACCGACTCGTGGTCCGAGGATCCCTTGGTCGAGCCGGGGCTGACGATCAACCGCAACGCCGAACCGCTGGTCGACGAACTGATCACCGCGGAGACCGCGGTGCGCGTGCGCAGCACCGACGAGCGACTTGCGCCGATGCTTCGGAGCGGCGCAGACGGCAAGTGGACCACGATCGTCGCGCCCATCCATGGCGCCGGGCTTCCCTCTGCCGCTCTCACCTTTGCGTGGGGTGCCGGCGACGTTGCCGATCTCGACGCTGCTCGCGAGCTCGCCAACGCAACCGCCGACCTGATCGGTCAGTTGCAGGTGCGACTTCGAGCCGAGTTGGAGATCATCAATCGGTTGCGGATCGACGCGGTCTTGTCAGATCTCGCCGAACAGTTGCTCGGCGCGACGCTCGAAACTGCAGACGCGGCGATGGACAACTCGTTCATACGACTCGGTGACGAACTCGAACTCGACGGGCTGAGCCTCAGCGCGGTCGAACCGGACCGATCCGTGGTCGAGCGGGTGTGGGCGCCTTTGGGTCGGCCGCGTCCGCTGGTCGGCTCGGAGATCGCAACCGACAAAGACTTCCTTCACTCCATCGGCGGTGACTTCCAAGAAATTCTCTCGAGTCCGTACTGGTCCGCCCAGGTCACCGACAATTGGGGACCATCGGTCCGCCTCTCGGTCCTTCCGGTCACGGTGGGCGACGGCGTCGAGTCGTTGCTCGGGGTCGCAGCCACCCGGCAACTCGCAACTCATGAAATCGAGGCGTTTCGCCGCTTTGCGATCATGCTCGGACAATTCCGTGCCCGGCTGGTGGAGGAACGCCGCGGTGAACACCGCTTGTCGGCCCAACGGCTCCTCAGCTCATGCGCCGCCGAGCTGGCCGAATCCACCACGGAGGACTACCGCGAGACCCTCTCCCGAGTACTCGGTCGGGTCGCAGACTTCTGTGACATCGACGCGCTGATCGACTGGTCAGTCGAGCCGAGGAACGAACTCTTTGTCAGAACCAATGTCTGGATGGACGACAGTGACGGTTCGGTCGACCTGCCGTCGTCTCACCCTTGGGATTCGGCACCGGTGCTGAACGAGGCCCGCACCACCGGGCGCACTGCCCAGCACCTTTTCGAGCCGGACCGGCCAGGTCCCGCCCGTCTCGCAGTTCCTCGTGGCGACGGCGACAATGTCGAGCACGTTCTGCTCGCGGCCGCGAAGTCTTCGGAGCCATGGGCTCAGGACACAATCGATTTGCTCGAGTCGTTGAGCCGGATGGTGCACGAGGTCGACACGAGGATGGCCGCCCAGCGCTACGCCCAGGCAGCGTTCGAGGGCGCCCCGATCGGCGTGGTGTTGCGAGATGAGCTTCTCAACCTGATCACCTGCAACCAGGCGTTCATCGATTTCGTCGGTGCCGACTCGGTCGACGACCTCATCGGCACGGCGCCGCAAGCGGTCTACGACGACGCCTACGAATCCGTCGAATGGCTGGAAGGACCTGATGGCCAACTCACCTCGGTCGCAGCCTTCCGCGGCCCCGCCGGCTCGCGGGTCTGGGGCCAGATGCGCGGTTCGGTGGTCGAGGGTGAAACCGGTGAACACTTCTGGCTCATCCACATCGAAGATGTGACGGAGCGCCGCCGAGCTGAGCAGTTGCTGCGCTTCCAGGCCAGCCACGACGAGCTCACCGGGCTGGCCAATC
>CALKOE010000277.1 GCA_938091985.1 uncultured Acidimicrobiales bacterium
TCCCTGTATGCCGTCGAAGTACGCGATCCACCCGTCGAGGGGGGTCTCACGGCTGGCATCGTCGAGGCTCGCTCAATTGCCGGCTCCGCATCGACGCAGCAGCGCCGTCGTCTCGGCCTCGGCAACCACCCCGGCATCGTCGAGAGTCGCCATCATCGATTCGAGCACCGATCGGGCAGTGGCTCGATCATCTCGCCGGAGATACACCAGCGCCTCCAACCGCGCGGCCGCCTCGCAGTAGGCATCGGCGTCGCGTGCCCGCACCGCGCGATCACGAGCAAGCTCGAGGTCGCCGTGGCCGAGCCGCAGCTCGCCGGCCCGCAACGTGGCAGCGACGAATCGGTGCCGCAGGCGGGTGCGTTCGGCTTCGCCCCAGGCCGGCTCCGGCGAATCAGCGAGATAGTCGCCGGTGTAGACGCCGATTGCGTCTTCGAGCAGGGCCAGGGTGCGAGCTGGGCGCCCCCGCCGATCCGCTGCCTCCGCAGCGTCGAGAAGTTCGTCGAACGCGGCAACGTCGAGAACCAGTGCTTGGTCGAGGTGGAGTTCCACCCGTTCGGCATCGGCACGAAGCCGGTAGGCCGGCTCGCCCTTACGGCGGTCCGGCTCCAGCAGTTTCGTCGCGTGGGAAAGCGTGACCCGGAGATTGTTGGCCGACGATTCCTCGTCGAAATCGGGCCACAGTGCCACACCCAGTTCTTCGCGCCGGCAACCGCCACGAGCGACGAGGTACTGCAGCATCGCCCGAACCTTCCCCCGACGCAGGCCTTCATCGTCGATCGACACGCCGTCACGACGGAGCTCGAGCGGTCCAAGTGTTCGGAGTTCAAGCGTGTCGTCGGGACGGGCGGGAACCTCCTTCAGTGTCCGCCCGGCTGCATCGCGAATTGCCGGCGCACCGTGCGTGGCCAGACGTCGCACCGCCTCGCGATCGAGGCGAGCCATCTCCGTAACAGGACCGAGCGCGTCTCGATTGCCCGCTACCGACGCAGCGAGCGCCAGTTCGAGCATCAGTGAGGGAACCAGATAGACCCGGAATCGGCTGGGAGACGTCCACGACAATGCCGCCGCGGGTTGCGGGTCGTCGTCATGGCGAAGCGCGAGCAACGACTCGACCGCTCGCCTCCCTTCTTCGTAGCAGGGCCCGAGATCGGTGCCCTCGAACTCAGCTCGCAGCTTCTCCGATACGAGCAATGCCATCGGGAGGGCCCGGCGAATGCCCGGGTCGGCCATCACCGATGCATCGATGCCGTCTTCTGCGATCGAGGCAGCTATGTCCTCGCGGCCATCGCCGATCTCGAGCGCCATGCGCGCTGCAGTCGGCATGGCGAGACCACCGCGAACCGCCTGTGCTCGATAGGCGTCGGCTCGTTCCAGGTGGCGGCGCGCTTGGCGAGTACGGCCGGCAACGGCATTCGCAAACGCCATGAGTCCGCTGACCCCGGAAGCCTGATGGGTCATCTCCGCCAAACCTGTCGTCGGGCCGGCGTCGAGCATCGCCAACCCCGCATCGTCGACCTGGCCGAGCAGCCACTTCAGGTCGTAGTCATTGGCCAGCAAGAGCGGCCTGCTGGCCCGAGTCGCCTCAGCCAGCGCCCGAGCGACGATCGGGGCGCCCTGCTCCGGCACTCCCGAAAGGCGGCAGGCCACGCCGGCCACGACTCCGTCGCTGCCGCCCAACACCACTCCTGGCACCCGCGCCGCCTTGAGGAGCGACTGCACCTCGTCGAACGGTGCACCTTCGACCGTCGACCGGGTCGCTTCCATCATCGACGCAAGACTCAACGCCTCTGGAGTGGCGATCACTCGCGCTCGCTCCGCGACGGCCCGGAGCGCGGCGGGATCCCACTCGCTGAACGCGACTTGCCCGAGAAGAGCCAGCACCGAGACCTCCAGAGCTGCCTCTCCGTGTGCGGCAAATCCTTCTTGAGCCTCGCTGAGCAGGGGCTTTGCAACGATCGGCCGGCGCCGGGCCTGAAGTCGACCTTCCAGAAAGCGGCCGAACCGCGAATGTCGACTGGCATCGGGCAGGAGGTCGACAAACGTCTCGACCTCCTCGCTGGGCAGATGTTCCGCCTCGATCGACACGTAGCGGTGCACCAACGCATCGACATGCTCGGCCCCGCCATGATTCAGGCACAGTTCGAGCCCCTCTCGGTACCACCCTCGATCAGCAAGCGCCGAGGCTGCGGCCGCCACTTCGTCGCTGTGCCATTCGAGGTCGATCTCGCCGAGCACCCGCTCCCACAGCGCATGAAGGCGTAGCCGCCCGTCGTCGTCTTGGTGGCACAACGGGAGCTGGAGAATGACGTCGTAGAGACCGGTGTCTGGCCCGAGTAGCGCAACGATTCGGTCTTCGTCGATCCAGTCGAGTGCAAGCAGCCGAGCAAGCCCGAGCGCGTGGGCCGGAGCGAGCGAATCAACCACTTCTTCCCAGACGAAATCATCGACACGAGCCGAGGCCGATGCGACCGAGAGTTCGAGCAGCGCCGGCCAACCACCAACGTCGGTCGCTTCGCGATCAGGTGCGCGGGTAGCCAGAAATGCTGTCTGCTCTTCGCCGGTGAATGCGAGGTCCTTCTCGCTCAGCGTCGCCGACTCCCCCGATGCTTCGAGACGGGCGGATCGCAGCGACGGACTCCGCCGACCCGCGACCACCAGGTGGGCATTGTCGGGGAGCTGGTCGAGGAGGTCCTGCAGCATCGCTGCCGACGCGCCCTGCGGTGAGAGGTGATGGACGTCGTCGATGAACAACGCCACCTCCGCTGGGCTCTGTCGCCACAGCTCATCGCACACGGCTTCGACTGGATCGCTGTCGCCGGGTCGGCAGCCGACAGCTCGCCGCAAGGCCGACGCGAATTCAGCCGGACGGTCATCAACCGGACGACAGCTGAGCCACCGATCCTGGCCACTCTGGTCTTCCCTGTTGCGGTCGAGTGCCTGGCGCAACAGCGTGGTCTTCCCGAACCCCGCTCCCGCCGTCACGATGGTGAGCCGGCGCTCGAAGCGACCGTCGAGCACGGTCAGAAGTCGCGGGCGTGACAACCGCTCGACCGCATGTGGTACCTCGCGTTCGCCGCGCCCCGGAACTGTCACGCGGTCCAGACTACGAGGCGACCCCTGAGCGCACGTAAACGGAGAACCCGTCGATCAGCAGCGGATCGTCATAGCCGGACTCGATGAAGTCCTCGAGTTCGGGGAACAGCGAGATCGGGTAGTCGCCGTACTCTCGAAACGCGCTCGGCTGTGTATCGATGATCACTGCGGGCGGCTGTGTCTCGATCGAGGCGAGCAGGTGCGGATAGCCGCGATCGGGCGCATCGTCGATCGTGTGCGCACCGTTGTCACGAGCACCGGAACGCCCGGTGACGAAGTCCATGCTCACGAACCCACCGGCCGGCGCCCGTTCCGACTCCCAGTACACCTCGGGGAAGTTGCCCCAGACGAGCACCGTGTCGTCCTCCGCAGTCGCGGCCTGAACGAATTCGGCCAACGGTGACGGGTCAGGAAGTTCCTGCACCGTCGATGGCATCCACGCCAACACGAACGCGATCACCCCCGTCACGACGAGCGCACGCCCTGCCTGCACCTGAACTTCCCGGCTCCGAGTACGCAACTCGTCGGCTGCGATGAGCGCCAGCGGCGGCACAACCTGCATCCAGTAGTGGCCGTAGAAGCGGTAGCCAGCGGCGACTGCGACAAGGCCAGTGAGCAGCCATAGCCAGAGGTCTGGCTGACGTCGCCACGCTGATCGCCCGGTGAACCACACGGCCACGAGATGGCACAGAGCAAAGACGGCGACGCTCGTGGCACCTCGCCCGATCACCGTGGCCGGCTGCGCTCCGTTGAGCACGAAGCTGCCGTTGCTCTCGAACGACCAGTAGATGAAGTCGCCCCACGGCACCATCAACGCCACCACTCCAATGGGAATCAAACCGCCGATGAACGCCATGGGGAGATGACGTCGCCAGTCTCCGAAGCGCCACAGCGCAAACGCGGCCGGGATCACGCCGATGGCCCAGGTCTGGCGGGTGAGGGTTGCAATCGAGAGAGCGACTCCGGTGAGCAGCGCGGCGCGGTCGGTGCCGCGGCGAGAGGCGACCATGGCGAGCGCTCCGAATGGCATCGCCAGATGGCTGTAGTTGGCAGCTTGGGCATCGACCGGCACCATCGCCAGCGCCCCCGTGACCACGAGCGCTCCACCCCACCACATCGCGTGTCGGCCGCCGATACGGCGCGCCTCGTGGGCCACGATCACCGCCGCGCCAAGCAGCAAGACCGCGGCCAGAACATGCAGTGGACGAAGATCGGTGCTGCCGGTCAAGCGATGCGACCACTCGTAGATGAACGGCGCGAGTGGCGGCTTGCGGTCGATCCCGTCGATGTACATCTCGCCGCCCCGCCACAGACCGATCGCCTGGGCCGAGACCGCGGCCTCGTCGGGGTCGAAGAGCTGTCCCACGAAACTCGGCAGCCGCAGCAGCGCAACGAGCCCCGCGAAGACCGCGACGGGCGCGGCTCGGCGCGAGAGCAGCGCGGCGGGACGGACAGACATCGAAAGAGCGTAGGTGCCAACGCCCCCCTGCCTGAAGCGGAAGGCGACTATGTCCTAGCCTTTCGCCATGACAAGTCAGTGGCGACGGGCGCGAGATCGAGAGCCTGACCGCCGTCCTGCGCTACCGGTATGGCCCACAACGCTGTCGAACGGCGAGTTCCTGCCACCGCCGACCACGCAGCGCCAAACGGCGATGACCCAGATGATGCTCGACACACTCGCTGCGACTGCGGCGAGACGAGGGCTCGACCGACGACGGTTTCTGGCCACCTCCGGCGCGATGGCGGCGTCGCTCGCCGTCCTCAATGCATGCGCCAGCGGCGACACCGCCGCGCCCCCGTCGACCACGAGCACCACCACATCGACATCGACCACATCGACATCGACCACCACGACGACAACCCTCGGCGACCCCGGCGGCGAGTTCG
>CALKOE010000278.1 GCA_938091985.1 uncultured Acidimicrobiales bacterium
TCGTGCTCGTTCATCTGGCACCCGTAGGTGCGGATCGCGTACGACTTACCCACGCCGCCAGGTTACCGGCGGCGTGGGTCAGGTCATGTTGGCCTCTGGTTCAGGACCTAGGCGAGGGCGTCGTCGTCGTCGGAGATCAGCAGGTACGCCCCTGCACCGACGATTGCGCCGATGAGCGGGAAGACGAAGAAGGCCCACAGCTGCTCGACTGCATCGCCACCGGCGAACACCGCCATGCCGAAGGACCGGGCCGGGTTCACCGAGGTGTTGTCGACCGGAATCGAGATGAGGTGGATCAGCGTGAGCGTGATGCCGACCGTGAGACCGATCGCTGCCGGCGGGAAGCCCTTGCGGGTGACCTCCCCTTGTCGTGATCGTGTCCCCAACCCGATCTGTGAACTGAACCTAGTTCCGCTGTCTGCGACCTGAACGGATCTGCCACGGTGCGTGAGCGTCACGACCACCCGCTGCGGACGCTCACTCCGAGAATTAGGTTGAGCGGATGCCCGACAGTCCTGCCCACGCGATCGCCTCCGAGAAGTACGTCCGTCTCACGACATTCACCAAAGACGGCCGCCGCAAGGAATCGCCGGTCTGGGTCGCCGTGCTTGCCGACGGCAAGGTGGGCTTCACTACCGACGACGACACCTGGAAGGTCAAGCGCATCTCGCACACCCCAGCGGTCGAGCTCGTGGCCTGCAACATGAAGGGTGTGGCGACCGAAGGGGCCGCCACTGTCACCGGTAACGCCGAGGTCGTGTCGGGCGAGGCCTACGGAACCGTCGAGTCAGCGATCAAATCGAAGTACGGCATCCAGTACCGGGTGATGGATGTGGTTTCGAAGATCTCGCGCCGCGTCAAGCGACAGGCCGACGCCGGCGTAGGCATCGTCATCACGCTCGACTGACAGGCAATCGCCGGCCAAAACCACGAGTGGACCGCCCGAAGGCGGCCCACTCTTCTCGCTCTCGAACGACTCAGTCGTCCAGCGCGATCGGCATCTCGTCGGCTTCGGAGAATTCCTCGTCGTCGTCCTCGGTGAGGTCGACGCTTTCGGCGGCTTCCTCGATCGCAGGCATGACGGCCTTCCAAACCCGGTCGGAGATCTCGACCATGACTTCGGGGTTGTCCTGGAGGAACTTCTTGGCGTTTTCTCGGCCCTGGCCGAGCTGCTCGCCGTCGTAGGTGTACCAGGCACCCGACTTCTTCACGATGGCTTCCTCGACCGAGAGATCGAGCACCGAGCCCTCACGGGAGATGCCGGAGCCGTACATGATGTCGAACTCGGCCTGACGGAACGGCGGGGCGCACTTGTTCTTCACGACCTTGACGCGAGTGCGGTTGCCCACGACCTCGACGCCGTCCTTGATCGACTCGATGCGACGAATGTCGAGGCGGGTCGACGAGTAGAACTTCAACGCACGGCCACCTGGGGTGGTCTCGGGTGAGCCGAACATCACGCCGATCTTCTCTCGCAGCTGGTTGATGAAGATGCAGACCGTGTTGGACTTGTTGAGGTTGTGCGTCAGCTTGCGCAACGCCTGCGACATGAGCCGGGCCTGAAGACCGACATGGGTGTCGCCCATCTCGCCTTCGATCTCGGCGCGAGGCGTGAGCGCCGCCACCGAGTCGATCACGATCACGTCGAGTGCACCGGAGCGCACCAGCATGTCGACGATCTCGAGGGCCTGTTCACCGGTGTCGGGCTGAGAGATCAGCAGTTCGTCGATGTCGACGCCGATTGCCTTGGCGTAGACCGGGTCCATCGCGTGCTCGGCGTCGATGTAGGCGCAGATGCCGCCGTTGCGCTGGGCCTCGGCGACCACGTGAGTGGCCAGGGTGGTCTTGCCCGACGACTCCGGGCCATAGATCTCGGTGACACGGCCTCGCGGCAGCCCACCGATACCGAGCGCCAGATCCAGCGCCAGTGCGCCGGTGGGCACCGATTCGATGTCCAGACTGCTCTTCTCGCCCATCTTCATGACCGAGCCCTTACCGAACTGCTTCTCGATCTGCCCGAGGGCCATGTCGAGTGCCTTGTCTCGTTCCACTGTGTCTCCTACTTCTGCGCTGATGTCTTGGGGGGTGTGGTTGTTGGGCTCGAACCTACGGAGGGGGTGTGACACCCACCGGCGGGAACGAATGACAAGAACGTAATTGCGAACAGCTGTTCGGTCAAGGACCGAACAGCAAGAAGATTCAGTTCGGTCAAGGACCGAACAGCAAGAACCCACAATTTCCGGGACCAAACGAGGGGCTCAACGTGTTCTACGGTGCAGACAGCAACGAAGGAGTCGCCATGACCGAGACCCACATCCCCACCGGCGAGACAACCGACCAGCTAAGGCAGCGCCTGACCCCGGCACAATACGCCGTCACCCAGGAAGCGGGCACCGAGCGCGCTTTCACCGGCGAGTATTGGGACTGCCACGACGACGGCACCTACCGCTGCGTGGTCTGCGACATCGCCCTGTTCACCAGCGACACGAAGTTCGAGTCGGGCTCGGGGTGGCCGAGCTTCTTCGATGCTGTCGGCGAGGACGTGGTCGAGATCCACACCGATTCCAGCCACGGCATGATTCGCGAGGAAGCCGTCTGTGCGAACTGCGGTGCCCACCTCGGTCATCGTTTCCCCGACGGCCCCGCACCCACGGGCCACCGCTATTGCATGAACAGCGCGAGCCTGCGCCTCGACCGGGACGACACCGAATAGCCGCGGCGACGCTCAGGCGTCGACGGGCGGAGTCACAGGCGCGACAGTGACCGGATCCGACGTGGATGTTCCGGCCAAGGCTGCGATCGCGACCACAGCAAGCGCAACGCGACGCATGCCCCTCACTTCAGCCAAACGCGGACTGGCCACGTTCAGCGCTCAAGACTCCACTCAGAGTAGCTCGGTGGGGCACGTGTCTCACAGTGGAACGGGGAGGTCGACGGTAGCCTGGTGTCCTCAGCGGCCGGTCGCGGGCATTCGCCCGACGTGGAAACCCGCTCGAAGGCGTACTCGATGGCCACCACCTTCGCCTCCCTCGGCGTGCCTGAACAGATTGTCGAGGTCCTCCGGCAGCAGCGAATTCGCGAGCCGTTCGAGGTGCAAGCCGCATCGATTCCCGACCTGCTCAAGGGCCGTGATGTCGTCGCTCGCGCTCCCACCGGCTCCGGCAAGACACTCGCATTCGGCATCCCGTTGGTGGCAGGTGTCGACAAGGCCGAACCCAAGCGGCCCGCGTCACTCGTGCTTGCCCCCACCCGAGAGCTCGCCGACCAGATCGCGTCCGACCTGGCACCGCTCGCCGACGTCATGGGACGCAAGATCCTCGCTGTCTACGGCGGCGTCGGTCTCGAGCCTCAGATCAACAAGCTCAAGCGAGGCGTCGACATCTTGGTGGCCACTCCCGGGCGCCTCGAAGATCTGATCGCCCGCCGTGCGCTCAGCCTCGACGACGCGACGATCGTCGTGATCGACGAAGCCGATCGCATGGCCGACATGGGCTTTATGCCCGTCGTCAAGCGCCTGCTCGATCAGACCGCGCCGAAGCGCCAGACGGTGCTCTACTCGGGCACCCTCGACGGCGACGTCGGCAAGCTGATCCAGCGCTACCAGAACAACCCTGTGCGCCACGAAGTCGGTCCTGCCTCACCCGACCTCAAGGCAATGGAGCACCACTTCTGGGAAGTGCCCCGCACCGAACGCGTGCCGCTCGCCGCCTCGGTGATCGCCACCTTCGGTCCCACGATCGTCTTCTCCCGCACCCGCCACGGTGCTGATCGCCTCGCCAAGCAGCTGGGCCGCCTCGGCGTGAAGGCAGCCGCCATCCACGGCAACCGATCGCAGTCGCAACGCTCACGTGCGCTCGACGACTTCACTCGCGGCAAGGCCCACGCCCTCGTCGCCACCGACGTCGCCGCCCGAGGCATCCATGTCGACGGTGTCGCCTGCGTCATCCACTTCGACCCCGTCGATGAAGACTCTGCCTACGTACACCGCAGCGGCCGCACGGCACGCGCCGGCGCCCACGGCAAGGTGATCTCCTTCGTCGACCCGAGTCAGATCAAGGACGTGCGGGCGATGACGCGCCGGCTCGACCTGCGCCAAGAGATCACGAAGCCGCCGGCGATCGAGGGCGGCGCGCTCCCTGAGATCCCCGACGATCCCGATGATCGTCCGCCGCGCAACGACAACCGTCCGAGTCGCAACAACCAGCAACGCAAACCCAAGGCCCGCACCCGCAAGACGGGCAGCCGGGGCAAGGGCAAGGCGGGCAACGCGACGAAGAAGGCCACGTCGAGCCAGAAACACAAGGGCGGACCCAACCGCAACAAGGGCAAGCCGCGCGGCGGCAACCGCGGTCCAGGCTGAGCCGACGTCAGTCGAGTAGGAATTCCCGGATCCGGTCCATGGCGCGCCGGTCCTGCAACATGAAGATGTGGCCCCCGTCGAACACCTCGAGTTCGGCGTTGGGCATCGCGGCCACGATCGCCTCGGAGTTGCTCACCGGAGCGATGCCGTCATAGCGACCGGCGCACACGAACGTGGGTGACGCGACCCCGGCGAGGCCCTCAGTGGCGTCGTGAAGACGTCGAGCCTCGAGTTGGCGAGCGAACCCCGCTGCGACCTCGGGCGGTTGCTCGGCCGTCTGGCCGTCGCGGAAGTACGAAGTGAGCGAACCGAGGCCGGGGATCTCCTCGCCCGGCACGTAGCGGGTGTCGAGCACAGGCATCCACACGTCTGCGCGCTCATCGGGCGAGAGGCTCTGCAGCTCGTGGAGTGGGTAGGAGGGCTGGGCACCGCCTGGCGACGTGCAGTTGAGCACCAGCTTGTCGATGAGTTCGGGGTGGCGGATCGCCAGGTGTTGGGCGACCATGCCGCCGAACGACGTGCCCATAACATGGCAACGGCTCCAGCCGAGCGTCGCGCACAACGCCGCGGCATCGTCGGCGAAGTCGGCCATGGTCGGCTGACCCTCACCGGCTGAGGTCTGCCCGAGCCCGCGCTGGTCGTAGTGGAGTCCCTGGAAGTCGTCGTTGAGGCTCGACTGCGCCGGCGCCGTCCGGCGCAGGTCGCCCCCGCTCCCCGAGATGTGCAGCAGCGGCGGCCCAGCACCGTGGATCTCGTAGTAGATCGAGAGTTCGCGAACATCAATGAACGGCATGGGCGGACCCTAGGGCGGCCGCCCCTACGTCGACAGATCGAGTCGCGCCACCGTCGTGTAGCGAGCGCCATCGGCCTGCAGTTCGCTCCGGACGAGCGCTATCTCGTCGACCGCGAAGCGAGCCGAGACCTCAACGCTCTCGAGCGGGCAGACCGCTCGGTCCTTCAGCCGAGCCAGCGTGAGGTGTCCCCGAAACCCTTCGGGGTGCAGGGGTTCGCCGATACCGGAGGTGGCGT
>CALKOE010000279.1 GCA_938091985.1 uncultured Acidimicrobiales bacterium
CGCTGAAGGGCCGCATCGACTACGAGTTCGACCCGCTGCCCGAGGGGTTCGCCGAGAAGCTCGAGGCCGCGGTCAACGCGGAGATCGCCGCTGATCGCCCTATCGAAGTGACCTTCCTGCCGCGTGAGACTGCAGTGGAAGACGCGGACCTGATCCGCACCAAGGTCAACATGATCCCCGAGGCCGTCAAGGAGATCCGGGTGGTCGACATCGTGGGCCTCGACAAGCAGGCCGATGGCGGCACCCACGTCCGCTCCACGGGTGAGATCGGCACGTTCACCGTGCGCAAGACCGAATCGAAGGGCAAGGGCAACAAGCGCATCCGCTGGGAACTCAGCTGACGGGTGCGCCAGCGCAGAGCAGCTGGCATCCTTGTTGTATGGCCATCACAGACCGTTCAGACACACCGGACTCCGACATCGACCTCACCCCCGTCGACGTGGCCGGAATCGTGTCTCACGTTCGCGACACCTACAACAGCGGACGCACGCGCCCGATCGAGTGGCGCGAAGAGCAGCTCGATGGGCTGGTTCGCATGCTCAAGCTCGAGAGCCCACGTCTGGAAGCGGCGCTCGCGGCCGACATGGGCAAGCCGGCGTTGGAGGGTTTCACGACCGATGTCGGTTTCATCGCCACCGAGATCTCGGCCATTCGTAAGCATGTCGCCAAGTGGGCCAAGCCCCGCAAGGTCCGCCTGCCGATGAGCGCCATGCCCGGCAAGGGCTACATCGTTCCAGAGCCGCTGGGCGTCGCGCTCGTGATCGCTCCGTGGAACTACCCCATCAACCTTCTCCTCCTTCCGATGGCTGCCGCCATCGCTGCCGGCAACGCCGTCATCGCCAAGCCGTCCGAGCTGGCGGGCGAGACCTCCAAGGCCCTCGCTGAGCTGATCCCGCGCTACGTCGACCCGGAAGCCATCGCCGTCATCGAGGGCGACGTCGCCGTTGCCACCGATCTGCTCGAGCAGCGCTTCGACCACATCTTCTACACAGGCTCCACCGACGTCGGTCGCATCGTCGCCACCGCCGCAGCACGATTCCTCACGCCCGTCACGCTCGAGCTCGGCGGAAAGAGCCCCGTGCTCGTCGACGACTCGGCCAACATCGAAGTCACCGGCCGTCGCCTTGCCTGGGGCAAGTGGCTCAATGCCGGTCAGACCTGTGTGGCGCCCGACTACGTGCTCGTCACCGAGAAGACGCGCGACGCGCTCGTCGACAGCATGCGAACAGCCTTCGACGAGTTCAGTGACGGCAACGGCACGCAGGACAACCCCGACTTCACGTCGATCGTCAACGAGCGCCACACCACCCGGCTCCAGGGCCTGCTCACCGGTCACGGCGGCACCGTCGCGGTCGGCGGCGAGAGCGACCTCGATGCGAAACACGTCGACCCGACGATCATCGTCGACCCTGATGCCGATTCGCCGCTCATGCGCCAGGAGATCTTCGGACCGATCCTGCCGGTGATCACCGTCGAGTCGATGCACGAAGCCGTCGAGTTCGTCAACGACCGAGAGAAGCCGCTGGCCCTCTATGTGTTCGCCGAGGACGACGAGAAGGCCGACGAGCTGATCGCCAACACCACATCGGGCGGCGCGTGCGTCAACCACGTGATCCAGCATCTCGTGCCTGCCGACCTTCCGTTCGGCGGCGTCGGCGAGTCCGGCACCGGCCGCTACCACGGCCAGTCGGGCTTCGACACGTTCTCGAACCTCCGCTCAGTGCTGAAGAAGCCCACGAAGATGGATCTGAAGATGCTCTACCCGCCCTACACGGCGAAGAAAGAGAAGATGATCCGCCGCTTCATCTGAGCGACGGTCACATGAGCACCGGCCGCTCGTCGGCCCAAATCCAACGTCACGAGGCGCGCACCTTCTCCCAGAACGGTGAAGACGGTGTGATCGCCGCGATCTTCGACGCAATCGGCACGACGAACCGCTTCGTCGTCGAGTTCGGCGCGGGGGTCGGCGGCGAGGAGTGCAACACCCGCCTGCTCATCGAGCAGGGGTGGACGGGCTTGCGCATGGACGGCGTCGAGCAACCCGAGCCGACCGATGTCCGCCAGGAATTCATCACTGCCGAGAACATCAAC
This sequence comes from uncultured Acidimicrobiales bacterium, assembly GCA_938091985.1. Classification (GTDB taxonomy): domain Bacteria; phylum Actinomycetota; class Acidimicrobiia; order Acidimicrobiales; family Aldehydirespiratoraceae; genus JAJRXC01. Next base: position 2,092 of record CALKOE010000279.1, read on the forward strand.
GACCTCTTCACGACCTACGACGTCCCCGACGAGTTCGATCTGTTGTCGATCGACATCGACTCCAACGACTACTGGATCCTGCGAGCGATCGAGGAGCGGTACCGGCCCCGTGTGATCGTGATGGAGTACAACGCCTCGCTCGGCCCGACCGCCCGCACGACGATCCCCTATGACCCGACCTACGTCTGGGACGTGTCGTCCTACTACGGCGCGTCGCTGGCGGCACTCGCCTCCGTTGCCACGGCCCGTGGGTACTCGCTGATCGGCTGCGAGCACCTCGGCATCAACTGCTTCTTCGTGCGCGACGACTGCCTCAGCGGGTTCGAATCTCTGACGGTCGAAGAGGCCTTCGTGCCGCCGGGCTATGGCATCGTCCGCGATGGCGTCCACATCGGCTTCAGTCCGAGCGACCGCCCACTGGTCGAGGTGTAGGCGCCACCCGAATTCCTGCGGGGAAAGAAGTCGCCGCCGGGGTCGACCACACCCCTGGTGGTCGGTAACGTGGGCACTTGTGACTCTTCGGGGCGAACACGGGGCATGACCTCTCACGATGTCGTTGTCGTCGGTGCCGGCCTCGCCGGCCTGGCCGCGGCAATCCGGCTCCGGGAACGAGGCCACCAGCCGCTCGTGCTCGAGCGCAGTGACGGCCCTGGTGGCCGGGTCCGCACAGATGACGTCGACGGGTTCCTGCTCGACCGCGGATTCCAGATCCTGCTGAAGGCCTACCCGACGGCACAGGACATGCTCGACTACGACGAGTTGCATCTCCGCTCGTTCGATGCCGGGTCACTGGTACGCATCGGCGATCGTTTCCACCGGGTGGCCGACCCGTTCCGCTCGCCCGGCGATGCCTTCGGCACGATGCGAGCACCGATCGGCGGGCTGAAGGACAAGCGGGCCATCCTCAAGTTCCGCAACAGGGTCCGCAAGCCCGAACTCGAGGACCTCTTCGCCGCGAAAGACACGACCGCGCTCGCCCGTCTTCGTGAAATGGGCTTCTCCGAGAAGATGATCGATACGTTCCTGCGCCCGCTGTTCAGCGGTATCGCGCTCGACCCCGATCTCGGCTTCTCGAGCCGCTCACTCGAGTTCATCTTCCGCATGCTGTCCGAGGACGACGCCGCCGTCCCCTCGATCGGCATGGGCCAGATCTCTCTGCAACTCGCCAGCCGGCTCCCGGCCGACACCATCCGATACGACACCGAGGTCACCGAGGTGGGCGACCACCACGTGATCGTCGAGGGAAGCCGCATCGAGTCGCAAGCCGTCGTCATCGCGACCGACGCCGTCGACGCTGCGAGACTCACCGCGGGCGAAGTCGACGATCCCGGCACCAACGCAGTCACCACGTGGTGGTTCGCTGCGCCGGAACCACCGGTGCAACGCCCGCTGATCGTGCTCAACGGCAACGACACGGGTGCGATCAACAACCTCGCCGTGCTGTCACAGGTGTCGCCGAGCTACAGCCCCGACGAACGCTCACTGATCGCGGTCTCTGCCCCGACGGTCGACGTCGACGAGTCGGCGATCCGCACCAATCTGACCGAGTGGTACGGCAACGTGGTCGAATCATGGGAAACGGTGCGAGTCGATGCGATCGAACGAGCCCAACCCCGCCAGAACGTGGGCGAGGATCCCGACCAGTCCGTTCGGCTTTCATCGGGCATGTTCGTCGCCGGCGACCACCGCCAGCACCCGTCGATCAACGGGGCCCTGGTTTCGGGCTGTCGAGCCGGCGATGCAGTCGCCGCGCGGCTCTGTCGCGACTGCTGAACCGGCCAAATACAGAGGTGTAACTCGCGCGGGCCGGCTGCAGCTCGGTCCTCAACCGCGTGTTTGTGCAGGTCAGCGCCGCGCGCGCTCCTCGCCAAAACTTCTCCTTGACGTGGGTGTAGTTACGCGGCTGTAATTACGAGTCTGCAACTCTCCTAGAGAGGCGCGGCGAGGCGTGATCTGACCGGGAGTCACTGCCTTCGACTCGCACTTCCCGGCGCGGGGAAGGGGCCAAGATGGCAATCACTGACGACTCACTTACGACCACCGGAGACCGACTGAGCGCAGTCGAGTCAAGCGGTACGGCGAGCATCGCCAATCCGAGCATGCGCGTGAAAAAGCGCAGTGGAGCGCTGGAGCCGGTCGACGTCAACAAGATCGTCAACGCCGTCGCTCGAGCAACCGAGGGTCTTCTCGGCGTCGATCCGATGGTCGTGTCCACCCGCACCATCGCTGCATTGGCCGATGGCGCCACCACACGCGAGCTCGATGAGCTGTCGATCCGCACCGCGGCCGGCCTCATCGTCGAGGAGCCCAACTACTCCAAGGTCGCCGCCCGCCTGCTGTCGACCTACATCGACAAGGAAGTCCGCAACCAGAACGCCCCCTGGTTCTCGGAGTCCGTCGCCCTCGGCCACAAGGTCGGCATCATCGGCGACGAGGTGCTCGAATTCGTCACCGCCCACGCCCCCGAGCTCAACGCCGCGATCGACAGCCAGCGCGACAAGCGCTTCGAGTTCTTCGGTCTGCGCACGGTCTACGACCGCTACCTCCTGCGTCACCCCGAGACCCGCAAGGTCATCGAAACCCCGCAGTACTTCTTCCTTCGGGTCGCCTGCGGCCTGTCGACCAACCCCGAAGAGGCCATCCGCTTCTACGACCTGATGTCGTCGCTCGCGTACCTCCCCTCCTCCCCCACCTTGTTCAACTCGGGCACCACCCACCCGCAGATGTCGAGCTGCTACCTACTCGACTCGCCTGAAGACAGCCTCGAAGGCATCTACAAGCGCTACACCGACATCGCCCGCCTCTCGAAGTTCGCCGGCGGCATCGG
>CALKOE010000280.1 GCA_938091985.1 uncultured Acidimicrobiales bacterium
GGACTCCCTGATTCGTTGTCATTTCTTCGAACCGGTCCGCATCCGAAAATGCGAACTGGGCGCCCACCAAATCGGCGAACGCCCAGACATGCCTCAGCAGAGCTGCGGCTTCCAGAGGTTCTCCTCGTCCGGCGAGCCAGCTGGCTCATTGGTGCTCCCCGTGGAGCGCACCGGAGGTCTTCGGTGAACAGAGATCTTCAGTTGTGTCCCACAGCGTAGAGCGCCGCGGGAGGACTTCCTCGGGTCAGGAAGTGGTGATCCGAGAGGGGTCGACGCGAACGCCGGGACCCATCGTGGTGCTGAGAACAACCTTGCGCATGTAGTTGCCCTTGGCCGAGGCGGGGCGGACTCGCTCGAGCTCCGTGACGAGGGCACGCAGGTTGAGCAGCAGCGCATCTTCATCGAACGACGCCTTGCCGATCGGCACGTGGACGTTGGAGAACCGGTCGGTGCGGTACTCGACCATTCCGCCCTTGAACTCCCCGATGGCCTTGGCGACGTCGGGGGTGACGGTGCCGGTCTTGGGGTTCGGCATCAGGCCACGGGGGCCGAGAACACGACCGAGCTTGCCGACCGTCGGCATCATGTCGGGAGTGGCGATCGCCAGATCGAAGTCGGTCATGCCGCCCTCGACCTCAGCGGCGAGATCGTCGCCACCGACATGGTCGGCGCCGGCATCGCGAGCGGCCTGGGCCGCTTCGCCCTGCGCGAACACCGCGATGCGCACGTCCTTGCCGGTGCCCGAGGGCAACGCCACGGTGGCGCGGATCATCTGATCAGCCTTGCGAGGATCGACCCCGAGGCGAATCACGGCGTCGACCGTCTCGTCGAACTTCTTTGTGCCCAGGGACTTGATGACCGCAATGGCTTCTGCATCGCTGTGCAGATGATCGCGATCGTACTTCTGGGCGTTGTCCTTGTATTGCTTGCTTTGCGCCATGAATGGCTCCCTCTCGTTACTGCCGCCCGGCGAGGTGTTCCGGGTCGAGCAGGTGGGTGGCGTTCACCCTGGAATGTGTCGGGCGTTCGGCGAAGCCGAACTCAGCACAACGCTGTCAGGCGTTGCCGATCTCAGCCGACGACTTCGATGCCCATCGAACGGGCGGTGCCGGCGACCTGAAGCTTTGCGCCATCCATGTCGATGGCGTTGAGGTCGGGCATCTTGACGTTGGCGATCTCTTCGACCTGCGCGTCGGTGATCGACCCAGCGGTCTCGCGACCCGGGTTGTTGGCGGCCAGGTCGAGACCGGCGGCCTTCTTGATCAAGAACGCGGTGGGCGGAGTCTTGAGGATGAACGAGAACGACCGGTCTTCATAGATCGTGATCTCGGCCGGCACGACCTGCCCGCGCTGGTCCTCGGTCCTGGCGTTGTAGTCCTTGCAGAAGTCCATGATCGCCACGCCGTGGGGGCCGAGGGCGGTACCAACCGGCGGGGCCGGAGAGGCCTGACCGGCCGGGATCTGGATTCTGACGGTTGCAGCGACCTGCTTCTTGGCCATGACGAAATTCCTAAAGAGAGGGCCCCGGAAAGGAGGGACCAGTAAGTCTGGATGGAGAGTGCCCGCGCGACAACCCGCGCGGGAGGGGAATCAGAGTCGAGCGACCTGAGCGAACTCCAGCTCGACGGGAGTCTCACGACCGAAGATGTTGACGAGCACCTTGACCTTGAGCTGGTCTTCGTTGATCTCGATGATCTCGCCCGAGAAGTCGGCGAAGGGGCCTTCCTTGACCCGCACCGTCTCACCCATGTCGTATTCGAACATGGGCTTGGACTTCTTCGTGGCTTCCTGGGTGCGGTCGGCCTCGACGCCGAGGAAGTTCTCGACGTCCTTGCGCCGCATCGGCGAGGGCTTGCCGCCCTGGTTGACGAAGCCGGTGACACCGGGCGTGTTGCGAATGACGTACCAGGCGTCGTCGTCGAGCGAGGTGCGGCAGAGGAGATAGCCCGGGAAGAGCTTCTTCTCGGTCATGACCTTCTTGCCGTTCTTGAACTCGGGGATCTCGCGGGTGGGGATGACCACCTCGTAGATGCGCTCCTCCATGTTCATCGAGGCGATGCGGGCCTCGAGGTTCTGCTTGACCTTCTTCTCGTAGCCCGACTGGGTGTGGAGCACGAACCAGCGACCCGGACGGTCGAAGGGCGAGATGTAGGGCTCGAGTTCGACGTAGTCCTCTTCGAGCAATGCGTCTTCATCGACGACGACATCGGCGGCGGGGGCTTCGGCCGCAGCACCGCCGCTCCACTCGTTGGCCAGGCCAGCGCCCACCGGGGCCGCATCGGCATCATCGGCCTCGGACGCGTCGGATGCTTCTTCGACGCTCTCGGCTGCTTCCGCGACGATCTCTTCGGCTTCAGCGATGACGGCCTCAGCCGCTTCGTCGGCCGGGGCCGAACTCTCGTCGGTCTCTTCGTTCATTTCGTTCTCGTCAGTCATTGTTTGTGAGACATCGTTTGTGAGACATCGTGGATCAGGCCTCGAAGAGTTCGAGGATGAAGGTGGAGAACAGCCAATCAAGGCCGTAGATGATCGCGCCCAACACCACGATGGTGAAGAGGACGACGATCGAGTAGTTGACGGTCTCCGGCCGTGACGGCCAGGCGACCTTGCGGAGCTCGCCACGAACCTCGCGGAGGAACTGCATCGGACTCGTGCGTTCCTGCGGCGGCGTGGCACCGGGCTGCTGGCGGCGAGCGCGAACTGGCTCGCCGTCGGCGTCGACCTCGCCCTGCTTCTGCAGCATTCGCTTCTGCTGTCGGTTCATCGACATGAGAATTTCCCTTGGATCAGCGACCGGCGCCACCGTGTGACGGCACCGTCATGCAGGGGCGACAGGACTTGAACCTGCAACCTTCGGTTTTGGAGACCGATGCTCTACCAATTGAGCCACGCCCCTGAGAGCGGTGATCAACGATATCACTGGCCTTGCAAATACCTGCCCTCGCGGACGCGGGTTCAGCCGACGAGACGTCCGCCGCGCCGTTGCCTGGTCGCCAAGGCGATCACTCCGGCCGCCGCGGCGAGCCCGCCGATCGTTGCCGCGGCATAGCCAGGTACTCGGCGAGGGTGGCGGCCATCGAACTCGTCGAGCGTCAAAAGGATCTCGTGTTCGAGCGTCGGATCGAAGGGCGCACCGGAGCTCGCCAGGTCGGACATGGCCCGACGGAGCCTGCGGTGGTTGGCCATTTCGGCCTGGCAACGCAGGCACTGAGCGACGTGCACGCGCGCTGGCTCGGAGAGGAGCGCGCCGTCACGTCGATCGTCGTCGATCGCACAGAATTCGTCGGCGAGGTCGGCGCACGTCGGCGCTGTGGTGAGCGACACCGTATCTGCAGAAGGCGTGTCGTCAGATGGCATGGAGTTCCTCTCCGGGCAGCGGGAACACGCGCTCGCGAAGACGACGGCGGGCCCGATGGAGGCGCACCTTGGCCGCGCTCACGGAGATGCCGAGCTCCTCAGCGATCCGGTCCACGTTCGCTAGCGGCGTGTCATGAATGAACCCGACCACGTCGTCCGTGAGCTTTGTCTCCGGTGCGAGCGAGAGCGCACTGCTGGTGAGGCGAACCTTGCGGTATCGTTGGACTACGTCGAGGCGCGCCGTCTTGATGTCGTCCTCGCTGCCACTGGATGCCCTCATGCTCGCTGCCGCGGAGAA
>CALKOE010000281.1 GCA_938091985.1 uncultured Acidimicrobiales bacterium
ACCCTCGACGAGATGGTCGAGGAGAATGCCGAGTCGACGATTGTCGCCGGGGCGAAATCCTCGCACCCGGTCGGCGAGGTCGTCGGCCCCTTCGAGTTGTTCGACCACGACGCCTTCAACGCGGAGGTCGGCACCCCACACCTTCTCGACCAGCTCGGCGTCGTGAATGCCTTCGACCCAGATGCGGCTCGCCCGAGCGACCCTGGCCGGCACGGCGCCGAGGTCGATCGAGCCTGAGGCCGTGAGGCCGGGGGCGGCGGCCTGCGGCGCCGGGGCCCGGAGTGCCACTGGCACACCCTTGCCGTCGATGGCGGCGCGGACGGAGCCCTCGACATAGCGAAAGGCGTGGTCCTTGCCGTGGCGGTCTCGCAGCACGAGGCGCGGTGGATTGAACTCCACGAGCGCGCCGACGATTCCGCTTCCACGGTCTTCGAGCACGAGGCCGAGGGTCGCTTCCATCACTGGCCGCTTGCGGGCGCGGGCGCCCCGACTGCCTGACGGGTCGTCGAGGTCGATCATCTCGAGTTGAGGACGGGTGCGATCGTCGGGCGGGGCCATCCGGTCGACGCTAGGTCGGCTCGAACCGGTGGGGGTGGAGGTGGGGTGGAGGACGAGTCGACCAGGGTGAGAGTGTCGACTCACGGAGTAAACACTCGCACTGTGTGGCCGACAGGGTAGTTTGTGAACGTGGCTGACGAACCCCAGAGCTATCGAGTCGAGGACCTTGCCGAGGCGGCGGAGGTCGCTGTCGACACCGTCCGTTACTACCAACGCCGCAAGTTGCTGGCGGCACCGCGCAAGGAAGGACGCGTCGCCTGGTACGACGAGTCGCACCTGGCCCGGGTCAAGGAGATCAGGGCGCTGGCCGAGCGGGGATTCACGCTCGCGCAGATCAAGGATCTCTCGACCGACGATGCCACGGGTCTGCTCGCCGATCTCGCGACCCAGAATGCAGCCGACCCCGACCTCGACAAGGCGGAGCTCGCCCGCCGCGCCGAGGTGCCAGAGTTCATCGTCGACATCGTTGTCAACGCCGGCCTGCTCGTGCCTGTGGCGGGCGACGCCGACGGCGAGCCCCGGTTCCCGGCTGACGCGGTCGACATGTTGGTGGCTGCCCGCACGCTGGTGAGCGAAGGGGTCACCCTCGAGGAGCTCACGGCCCTCGCCATGCGCCACGCAACCCACGTCGAAGACGTGATCGACGACGCCATCGAGCTCTTCAAGCGTCACAGCGATCGCCGTGGCGGAAACCGCGACGATCTCATCGGTCTCATGCATCGCCTCGTGCCCGTCGCGTCCGATCTCGTCGGACGTCACTTCGAGCGAACGTTGCGTAGTCGTGCCTTGGCGCGCATGGGCGATGACCCGGCCGACGCAGCCGCGCTGGGCGGAGGCCTCGTGGTGCTGGCCCGACGACTCGATGTTCGCCTCGACGCAGTCGCAGTGTTCGCCGCTTCCACGGAACACCATCGAGCGCTCTGGATCCGTCCGGAACGGGGCTTGGCCTTCGTCGGTCTCGGCGCAGTGGAGACAATCGCGCCGGTGGGTGACGGACGGTTCTCCGCCGCCTCTGCGGCGCGCGCCGCACTCGCGGCCCGCGCTCACCGCACCGGCCCGGCCGACGCGCCTGCTCCGATGCTCTTCGGCGGCTTCTCCTTCTCGTCGTCGGGATGGGGAACCGCAGCGGCCGATGCTCGTGGGCCTGACTGGACCGGCTTCCCGGAGGCCAGCTGGATTCTGCCGGAGCTCACCTTCGTCGATCGCCCCGACGGTTCGTGGATCCTGGCCGCCGCCCGAGTCGATGCCGGTGTCGAAGACACGGTCGCGATCGATGCGCTCGATCGTCGCATCGATGCCGTGACCGCCGATCTCCCGCCCGCCCTCTCCGTCGACCTCGACTTCCGAGACGGCGAAGTGGTGTCGAAGGGCAGCGGCACCGCCACCTATGAGGCCCTCGTCGCCGATGCCGTCAGCGCGATCGGAGCCGGCGAATTCGGCAAGGTCGTCCTCGCTCGCACCCACGAAGAACACGGCGTCGATCCCAACGCGATCCTTGCTCGTCTCCGCGCCCGCTACCCGAGCTGCGCAGTGTTCTCGTTCGCGGCCGGCGACCGTCAGTTTCTGGGCGCAAGTCCCGAACAGCTGGTGGCCCTCGACGGGCGTCAGGTGCGAACTGCTGCACTTGCCGGAACCACGGGAGTCGGCTGGGACGACACCACCGATGCCGGCCTGGCGGCCGAGATGCTCGCATCATCGAAGATCCGCGAAGAGCACCAATTCGTCGTGGCCGACATCACCGAGCGCCTGGCCGCGCTGGGCCTCGTCGGAGAGACCCCGCGTGAGCCGGAAGTGCTGCGGCTCGCTCGACTGCAGCACCTGCGCACACCGATCACCGCCCGCATCGAGCGGCGCGCCGGCGGCGTCAGCGACATGGATGTGTTGCGCGTCGCGGGTGTGCTCCACCCGACGCCGGCGGTCGCCGGCACTCCGACGGCGGCCGCCGTCAACTGGTTGGAGGCCCGCGAGTCGTTCGATCGGGGCTGGTATGCGGCTCCAGTCGGCTGGTGTGATCTCGACGGCAACGGCGAGCTCCGTGTCGCCCTGCGTTCTGCGCTGATCGACGCCGACAACACGGCGACGCTCTTCTCGGGCGCCGGGATCGTGGCCGATTCCGTCCCCGTCGAGGAGCTGGCCGAGACCGGTGTGAAGCTCCGGGCCCTGCTCGATGTGATGGATCGCTGATGGGCAACGATCGGGTGTACGACGTGATCGCCGAATTTGCGGCAGGCCTCGTGACCCATGGTGTCACCGACGTGGTCATCAGCCCCGGCTCGCGATCGACCCCGCTCTCGGTCAGCCTCCACGCTCACCCCGGCCTCATCACCTGGATCCAAATCGACGAACGCTCGGCCGGATTCTTCGCCCTCGGTCAGGCCAAGGCCACCGGCCGTGCGTCGGTGCTCGTGTGCACGTCGGGCACCGCAGCCGCGAACTATCTCCCCGCCGTGGTCGAGGCCCACCACTCCGGAATCCCTCTCATCGTCTGCACCGCCGACCGTCCCCCCGAGCTCCGCGACTGGGGAGCAGGCCAGACAATCGATCAGGTCGGCATCTACGGCACCGCCACCCGCTGGGCCGCTGATCTGCCTGTGGCGGGCGACTGGACGCCGGATCAGGCCCGGATCGCCGCGCATCGCGCTGTCGACGCGGCCGCCGGCCGTCGCCCCGGTCCGGTCCATCTCAACTGGCCCCTACGCGAACCGCTCGAGCCGGTTGACGCCGTGCCGGTGGTCGCCGCAGCCAGCCCACCCGTCGTCGGCGCGACGGGCTCGGTCTCCACCGGCGGCGGCCTCCCGATGCCGAGCGATGTGTCACCCCCGCTTGCGCTCACTTCGGTGCCAGAACGCGGCGTGATCGTTCTCGGTCCCGATGCCGGAGGCAGCATCGCCGGTCAACGCTCGATCGCGGAGGCGGCTCGGCGCTGCGCCTACGAGACCGGATGGCCATTGATCGCAGAGCCCATCTCGGGGGCTCGATCGTTCGGTCCCGATGCACCGGGACTGGTCGTGTCGTGCGCCGATCACCTGCTCAAGGTCTCAGCCGTGGCCGACGAACTCGCGCCCGACTTGGTTGTGCGAATCGGCGGAAGTCCCACCACCAAACCTGTGCGGCAATGGCTCGAACGTCATCAGCCGGCCACTGTGATTCTGGTCGACCCCGACGATCGTTGGAACGACGCATCGTTCACCACCACCCATCACTACCGCGGGTCGGTGGAGGGGGGTCTGCAGTTTCTCGGCGCGCTCGGGCGCTCCCGACCGGAGTCGACG
>CALKOE010000282.1 GCA_938091985.1 uncultured Acidimicrobiales bacterium
ACCTCGCCGCAGAGCTCTGGGACGGCGTCCCTGCCGATCTCGACTTCGGTGGTCCTGTCGCCCAAGCGATCCTCGATCTCGTCGACAGCATCGACGGCGTCTTGCGCACCGAGGCCCGAGCCACTGGCGCCACGGTCGCACTACGCGACCGGGCGACCATGCCTCGTGTGCTGGCCACCCTCGCAGCGCAACAGATCGACGTCTATGGCGCAACGGTGCGTCAGGCCTCGATGGAGGACGTCTACTTCGCCCTCGAGTCGAGCTTCGCGGCGGAACGACAGTGACGACGATCTCCGCACCCGGCACCGAGGCCACCCCGAGTCGACGCGGTCCCGGCAGCGTCGCAATTCGGGCGATCGTCGCGCGTGACCTGAGGGCCGTCCGTCGCAGCAAGGCGGTGGTCATCCCGATGTTGACCGTGCCCGTGCTGTTGATGGTGATCCTGCCCCTCGTGGTCGGCTATGCGGCCCGCCGGGCGAGCCGCACAGGTGCTCGCATCGAGTTCCTCGACTCGCTTCCCTCTCAGCTCTCCGACCCGATCTCCACGTTGCCGCCAGAAGAGCAACTCCTCACCTTGGTGCTGGGATTCCTCCTCGCGCCGCTCTTCTTGATCGTTCCGCTCATGGTGTCGGCCGTGCTCGCCGCCGACGCATTCGCCGGAGAGAAGGAGCGCCGCACCATGGAGACGTTGCTGCACCTCCCTGTCGCCGACCGCGATCTCTTCATCGCCAAGTTCCTGACCGGATTCCTGCCGGCCATCACCGTCTCATGGGTCGGCTTCGCGATGTTCACCGTGGTCGCCAATGCGGTGTCGTGGGGAATCGTCGACGGGCTCGTCGTCCCCAACGCGCTCTGGCTGGTGGTGATCTTCTGGGTCGCCCCGGCGGTCGCCACACTCGGCCTCGGGATCATGGTTCGTGTGTCAGCTCGCTGCCGCACCACTCAAGAGGCGAATCAACTCGGCGGCGCGGTGATCCTGCCGCTGGTCTTCGTCGCGGTGGGCCAGTCCACCGGTCTCCTACTCGTTGACGTGCCGCTCGCCATGGCGATCGGTGGCGTGATCTGGATCATTGCGCTCACGCTGGTTGTCCGCGGCGCCCGCCGATTCACGCGCGACCGTGTGGCCGGCAACAGCTAGCGAGCCAGCAGGAAGAACTGCAGCGCTCCGGCGAAGAGAATCGCGAACAACAGGATCGCGATGACGAGGGTGGTGCCGCTTCTCATGCGTTGCGCCTTCCGAGTTCGACCGAAGTGACCACTCGAGGATTGGGGGATTCGTCGAGGTTGGCGATGCGCACTTCGTCACCCTCGTGCAGCCCGAATTCGGCCGACGCAGACGAGCGCGCGACAACGATCGACAGCAACCCGCTGGAGTCGACGACGAGACCAACGCGACCGGTCGGGACATCGTCGTAGGTGTCGGCCCGCACGGCCACCCGCTCGTCGCCTGCAATCACGACGCTCAGAAGGTCGCCGAATGCCGCCAGCTCGAGCGGGTCGACGTTGAGCTGGCAGTTGCCGAACCTGTCGACCCACAGCACCTCGGCGACGAGCACATCGCCCTCGATCTGACTCACCGGGAGAATGCCGGGCATGAGACCGGCAGGCTCGACCTCAGGACCGAGCTCGAGGAGCGGCACACCATTGCAGAGGTGTGCGGCGGCCGGCCCGAAGACATCGCGGCCATCGAAGGTCGACCCTCCGGCAGCTTCGAGCCGATATTCGGGCGTCACCAATTCGACGGCGCGGGTGGCGCCGCCGACGAGACCCACCGCCGGGGCCAGCAGCCCGTTGTCGGGTCCGACGAGATAGGAGGCGCCGTCGCCGACTTCGATCGCGATCGGCCGGCGCGATGTGCCGACGCCGGGATCGACGACCGCAACAACGACACCAGGGCAGAGATAGTTGGCCGAACGAGCCAGAGCCAGGCCGCCGGCGCGGGTGTCGTAGGGCGAGATCCCGTGCGTCACGTCGATCACCTTCACGTGCGGGGCGATCGAGCGGATGACCGAGTGCACGACGCCCACGAACTCGTCGCCGTGTCCGAAATCGGACAAGAACGAGACAGTGTCGAAACGGGGGCTCACGGGCGCGACGCTAGCGGCGAGGCCGCCGGGGTACGTCGTCGGCCGGGCGCGCTCACGCCTGTCCGAGCTCTCGCGATCGATCGGCAGCAGCCTTCACCACGTCGGCGATCAAGCCTTCGAAGTCGGCTTCGGCAAGAACCGCGAGCCCAGCCGCGGTGGTGCCACCCTTCGATGTGACGTCGGTTCGCAACACGGCTGGGTCTTCGCCGGACTCCGACAACAGCGCGGCGGCGCCGAGCAAGGTCTGCCGTGTCAGCGCATCTGCGGTGTCTGGCGACAAGCCCTCTGCGATGCCGGCGGCGATCAACGCCTCTGCGAGATGAAAGACATAGGCGGGGCCCGAGCCCGAGAGGCCCGTGACGGCATCGATGTCGGCCTCGTCGACGATCACCACGAGCCCGACAGCCGAGAGGATGGCCGATGCCCAGTCGAGGTCGGTCTCGGTCGCGTGACGGCCGGCGGCGAGCGCTGCTGCCCCCTGTCCGACAAGCGCTGGAGTGTTGGGCATGCATCGCACCACGGCCGCGCCGGGCGCCAGGCCTGCCTCGATCGCGTCGCTGCGCACCCCTGCCGCGATCGACAGCACACGGCGCACGCCGGCCTTGTCGAGTCCGGCAAGGACCGCTGGCACCACATCGGGCTTGACGGCGATCACGGCATCGGCACCGGCGACGGGAGCGTCACCGATCGAGAGCCCCGGCATCGACGCGGCCAGTTCGGCTCGACGTGCTTCGACTGGCTCGACCACGTGGAGTTCGTCCGCCTGGGCCCAGCCGCGTTCGATCAGTCCGCCGAGCAGCGCCTCGGCCATCTTCCCGCCACCGATCATCTGGAGTTTCGTCACGGCGAGACACCGTAGGCCCGCGCTGCAGCGTCGACAGGAGAAAACCCGGTGGAGGCAAGACCAGCGCACTTCCCCGAGCGCTTCGTACCCCCACCGGGCCAGAACTGAATATACAGGAGATACATTGAAAGTCAACTAGCGTTAGATGTCGAACTTCGAGGCATAACCGATGCGCATGGCCGGGCGAAAGACCAACTCGACCGCCGCCCACATCGAACCGAGAATCCGATCGAGCTCGGCATCGGTGATTGCCGTAACGGGCAATGAGCCCCGTAGGAAGACGGCGTCTTCCTCACCGATCTCGAGCTGCAGGCCCGTGAGCTTGCGGTTGCGCCGAAGAAGATGCTCGAAGAGCGCCGCGTGATTCTCCTCGGGCGCGGGCATGAGATACGTCTCGAATCCGAGCGTGCGCTGACCGAGCGTCCACCACGCGGTCCATACATCCTTCTCTTCACCTCGCAAGCGAATGAACCAGCGGACCAGGTCGTCGTCGGAGCGCTCCACCGCTTCGATGGCCGGGTTCTCTTCCATCTCGTTCGCCAACCACTGCTCGATGTGGCTCTCGAGCGCTGCGAGTTCTTCGGCGCTGGCCGGTGGGGACTGCACGGAGGTCAGGCGAGGCAGTCGACGGGCTCGCGCAAGCTGAGATCGTCGTAGACCCGGCGCAGACGCGCCGCCATGGTGGTCCAGGTGTAGCTGCCGGCCGCCTCGGCGGCCTGGCGCGAAAGCTCGTCGGCCAAGAGCGGCGAGTCGAGAATGCGTCGGGTGGCAGCTGCGAAGTCGCGGGGGTCGCGACCACTGATGCGAAAGCCGGTGCGCCCCTCTTCGATCAAGGTGCGCAGACCGCCCACATCGGAGGCAACCACCGGGGTTCCGCAGGCTGCAGCCTCGAGCGCGACGAGCCCGAACGACTCGCTGCGGGAGGGCACGAGGCACACGTCAGCCGCTCGGTAGTAGGTCGAGAGCACATGGTGGGGCTGCGGCGGCACCATCGTGACGCGATCGGTGAGACCGCGGTCGGCGATGAGCTTCTCGATCTTGCGAACTTCGTCGTCGCCCTCCATGCCGGAAGATCCACCCACGATCAGCAGGCGGGCATCGCTCATGTCGGCGCCCAGCTCGGCGAGCGTCTCGACTGCGACGTCGACGCCCTTGAGCGGTTGAATCCGTCCGACGAAGAGCAGGAGCGGGCCGGCGCTCAGACCGAGCGCATCGCGAGCACCGTCGCGCGCACCCGGGGAGAAGAACGCGTGGTCGACACCGGGCGGAACGACTTCAACGCGGTCGGGGTCGGCTCCGTAGTGGGTGACGAGCTCGTGGAGCTCGGTGACCGAGTTGGCGGTGATGACATCGGCGCAACGAATCACTTCCGACTCGGCATCGATTCGCATCTGCGGCTCGGCGTCGCCAGTCTCGGCCTTCACGCGAGCAAGGGTGTGGAAGGTCGTGACGAGGGGCAGATCGAGTTGGTGCTTCAGGCGATGGCCCGCGACTCCGGAGAGCCAATAGTTCGCATGGATGACATCGACCGGGCGCTCGGCCAGGTCACGGCCGACCGACTCGGTGAATTCGTCGACAACTGCTGGAAGGTCTTCCTTGGCCAGGCCGATCGGACCGGCATCGATGTGGACCACGCGCAACCCGGGCTCGACCTCGACCACGTCGGGGAGATCGTGGGTCCAGCGACGCACGTAGACCGTGGCGTCGGTGCCCGCCTGCGCCAACGATGAGACGAGCTCACGGATGTAGACGTTCATTCCTCCCGCGTCACCAAGCCCCGGCTGCACGAGCGGGGAGGTGTGGAGGGACAAAACAGCGACGCGGCTCACGATCAGTTCCAACGCGCGTAGGTGGACGAGAATTCCCTGGTGGGTCGGGCCGAAGTGGGGCCGCCGAACTCAGGGACCGATGTCATGCGGGGCCGCTGGGGGCCTCGCCGGCGGCAATCCGCCGGGCAAGTTCATCGTTGAGCACATCGATTGTGTTGTGCAGCGACCGGCGATTCGTCGAGAGACGCTCCTCGAAGTCTCGAAGCGCGGCCACGGCCGCCGCCAGGTCGCCGTCGGGCAACTCGGCCACGTCGCCCACGATGGTGGGGGCAACCACGCCGTCGAGCACCGCGGTGAGCGGGTTGACGACAGCGTCGGGTGGGTCGAGCTCTTGGTCGACTCGCCCGGATCCGGGGGCGCGAACGCCGTCGCTCAGCAGCTCGGGGAGCCGAGCGACCAGATCGGCGAGGTCACCGCCGCCACCTTCGGCCCGGCGCTCGGTCTCGGCTGCGATCACATCGAGACGACCCTGGGCCAGGCGGCGTACGTAGGAGACGCCGTTCTCCAGGTCGGCGCACTCGCTGCGCATCGAGCGGAGGTTGTCGGTGGCAGCATCGGTGAGGTTGGCCAGGTAACCCGGCTCCAGCACTCGTTGCAGATCAGGGATCATTCTCAGCTCTCGACCTTCTGCCGTATCGACAAAATCGTGAATCAGTGCGGAGGCAGCCTACCGGGACTCGCCGATTGCGTCGGATCCGCCGGAGACCGGAGGGAGAACGGCCACCTCATCAGCGTCGACCACAGCATGATCTCGCTCGACGGCATCGCCATTGCACCACACTGCGGCGGTCTCGAGAATCCCTGCGAAGTCGGCGCCATACTTTGCGATCGCGGCGTCGAGAACCTCGCCGACGGTCGCACCGGGGAGAGTGTCGCTCTTGGTTCCAGCGGCCTCGCGGGCCGAGGCGAACAAGCGGATCTGAGCCATGGCCGTCCACCGTACTGGCGGGGGCTGCCGGCACCGATCGCCATCCCCGCCACTGTCAGTACCCGCCGGTACGGTCGGCGCTGATCATGTTGAATGTGCTTCTCGCCCGTCACGGGCAGTCTGAATGGAATGCGGTGGGTCGCTGGCAAGGCCAGGCCGACCCTCCGTTGTCCGATCTCGGCCGCGCTCAGGCGGCCGGTGCCGCGACGCTGCTCGGTTCCTTCGATGCGATCATTGCAAGCGACCTCGATCGAGCGCTCACCACAGCGATGATCATCGCCGAGAATCTCGGCGTCGGGCCCGTTCTCGTCGAGGCCGCTTTTCGCGAGCGCCATGCCGGCGAATACCAAGGCCTCACGCGAGATGAGATCGAAGCCCAGTTCCCCGGCAACCTCGATGCCGGCATCTGGCCGCCCGGGTGGGAGCCCGATGCCGATGTCTTGTTTCGGGTGGCCGATGCCCTCGAACGGGTCAAAGCTGAGATCGGGACGGGCGACGTGCTCATCATCTCTCACGGTGGCGTCATCTACAGCCTCGAAGGCCACCACGGCGCGTCCCATGAGCGCATCGCGAATCTCGGCGCCCGCTGGTTCCACCACGACGATCGCGGCTGGCGTCTGGGCGACCGAGTCCAGCTCTCCCCCGACGACGTGACCATCGAGAACCAGGACATTGTCTGATGGGGATCGTTTGATGATGTCGTCTCGCTATCCCGTCGAGGTGATCCGGTCTGAGCGGCGGGTGAAGACCGTCTCGGCTCGCATCGTCGACGGTGTGATCCGTGTGCGAATTCCGGCGTGGATGTCGGAGGCCGAAGAGCGCAAGTTCGTCGACGATGTCGTCCATCGCATCGAGCAGGAGCGGCGCTCGCACGCGATCGATCTCGATCTACGCGCCGCCATTCTCGCCGAGAAGTTCGGCCTGCCGGTTCCCGAGTCGATCCGGTGGTCCAAGCAGCAGCGTCAACGCTGGGGGTCGTGCTCGATCCACAGCGGCGACATTCGCATCTCCGATCGCCTCGTCGATGTGCCGCCGTGGGTGCTCGACCATGTGATCGTCCACGAGTTGGCCCACCTCGAGGTGCCCGACCACTCCCCCGCATTCGATGCGCTCGTGAACCGCAACCCTCTCGCCGAGCGGGCGACCGGCTACCTGATGGCGGTCAACGACCGTCTCGATCGTCTTCAGCCCGCCGATCCGCTGACCTCAGCCGACGACGAACACTTCGACGACCTCGACGCAGCGGGCTAGCTCACCACTTTCGTGGCGGCCCAGGCCGCCTCTTCTTCGCCGAGTGGTGTGCTGGGCGGAGCGTCGGTCCAGACCCAGAGTTCCTCGGAGATCGCTCGCCAGTTCGCGGTCGCGCCGAGCTGCCCGAGAATCGAGAAGAGGCCCAGGTTGATGCGCTGGATCAGTGCGAAGGTCGGCGGGACATTGGTGTGCCGCAAGATCTCGTGGGTCTTCGCATCGAAGGTCTTGTAGAGCAAGCCAACGCTGTAGTCGGTCGTGACGGTCACCGGCTCATCGTCGAGAATGAGTTCGTAGTACGCGGCGAACCAGTCGAAGATTGCTTGGTCGTCGAACGGCGCACCAGGGCGGAGCACTTCCTGCTTTTCGGCGGCGGCGCGAAACAGCGCGGTGTCGCGATCGATCATGGCCCTGATGAGCACCGCGAACTGGTCGACTTCTTCCTCGGCAAAGTGCTTCACGAGACCGAAGTCGAGGAACGCGACCCGCCCGTCGTCGGCCAACAGATAGTTGCCGGGATGCGGGTCACCGTTGAAGACGTATTGCCGATTGAGGCTGCGAAAGACGAACCGGTAGAGGACCTCGGCCACACGCTCGCGCTCGACCAGGTCCGCCTCGTAGACCGCCTCGAACGGCCGTCCCGGGACGAACTCGGTGGTGAGCACATTGATGCTCGAAAGGTCGGTGTGGACCGCCGGCACCCATACATGAGGGTGCCCGGCGTAGTAGTCGGCGAACAGCTTCTGGTTCGCAGCTTCGTTCTCGTAGTCGAGCTCTTCGTTGATTCGCTCGCGGAGCTCTTCGACGAGCTCGTCGGGGTTCAGGCCCGGATACACCATTCCGAGCAGCATCGCGAGCCGTTCGGTGTTGTCGAGATCGGCGGCGATGGCCTGCGCGATGCCGGGATACTGCACCTTCACGGCCACCTCACGACCGTCGAGGGTCATGGCCCGGTGAACCTGGCCGATCGATGCGGCCGCGATCGGTTCCGCGTCGATCTCGGCGAACAGTTCGTGGAGCGGGCGACCGAGCGATCGTTCGATCTCGGTGAGCGCCAGATCGGACGGCATCGGCGGTGCGTCGGATCGAAGGGTGGCAAGCGCCTGGCGCATCGGCTCCGGCATTCCCTCGTCGAGATAGCTGGCCATCTGGCCGAGCTTCATGAGGGCACCCTTCATCTCGCCGAGCGCCCCGACGACGTCCTCGGCTTCGCGCCGCTCGAGGTCGGCTTGCAGTCGGCGACGGGTCTCGTCAGACGAAAGTCGGGATCGGGCTTTGGTGAATCCCCGGTCGGCGGCGCGGCGAGCGACAAGTCCGCCCATCTGGAGTCGACGCTGACCGAGGCTCACCGCGTTGATCGGCGAGTGTGTGCCGGTGCGGCGACGACGCCAGGCCTGCGCACCGAACCCCAAGCCGACGAGCCCGAGCAGGCCGACGACCTTCTTCACGTCACTGCTGTGATTCGTCGGCGCTTGTGGGCGCCGCATCGACCGCGTCCGAGTCGCCCAGATCGGCAACGAGCGCCTCGGCGCCGTCGAGATCGTCGGCGTCGAGCGCATCGAGGGCGGAGGCCACGTTGTCGAGATCAGTCTCGAATCCGTCGAGCACCGCGTCGCGTTCGGGATCGGTCGTGTGGGGCGTGTCCGTCTCGTGCATCCCGGTGAGGCTAACCAGCTGAGGAGAGTTGGCGCGGCAGCAGACAGCCAGGCCAGAGTGGCGACCATGAGTGCCTCCGCCGACGCCCCGCGTCACCCCCATGCCGGTTTGCCGTTCGACGATGACGACGATGCGATCGCGGCGGCGCTCGAAGAGGTCAGCATCCCGACGCTTCTGTGCACCATGGTCCACATCACCGGTGATCCGTCGTGGGTCCGCGGCGACCTTCGACCCGCCGGCCTCTTCCTCAACGAGTACCAGGGCTTCATGGACGAAGAGTCCAAGGCCGAGGTGCGGCGCCTGGCCCTCCCGGAGATCATCAGATACCGCGACAACGGGTGCGCCCTTCCGGCCAACCAGCCCGATGCCGAACTCGTCCAGGAGATGATGAACTTCGCGGGTTGCGCTGAGATTCCCGACGACGTCGTGCCGATGATGCTCGATGAGATGGGACTCGGCGACACCGACGTCAACCGCGTGGCCTGGACCGACAAGGTGCCGACCGAGGTACGAGCAGAGTTCCCGGTGGTCGTCATCGGCTGTGGCCAATCCGGTCTGCTCGCCGGGCTGCGCCTCCAAGAGGCGGGCATTCCCTTCACCATCATCGAGAAGAACGGCGGACCAGGCGGGACCTGGTGGGAGAACAGCTACCCGGGAGCACGCGTCGACGTCGGCAGTCACTTCTACTGCTACTCGTTTGAACCGTCGGATCACTGGACCGAGTACTTCTCTCAGCAGCCCGAGCTTCAGCGCTACTTCCAGAACGTCATGGAGAACCATGGCGTCGACGAGCACTGCCGCTTCAACACCGAGGTGGTCGGCGCCACGCTCGACGAGACCACCGGCCGATGGTCGGTCATGACTCGAGACAACGAGGGCCACGAGACCACGCTCGACGCGCGAGCCGTCATCAGCGCCGTCGGCTCGCTCAATCGGGCCAAGTTGCCCGACATCGACGGCATGGACGATTTCGAAGGTCCGTCGTTTCACTCGACTCGCTGGGATCACTCGGTCGACTACACCGGCAAGAAGTTCGCCCTTGTCGGTGCCGGCGCGAGTGGCTTCCAGATCGCGCCGACTATCGCGGCCGACGTCGAACACCTGAGCGTCTTCCAGCGCACCGCCCAGTGGATGTTCCCCAATCCGAACTACCACGAGAAGGTCCCCGAGGGGCAGAAGTGGGCGATCCGCCACCTGCCGTTCTTCGGTCGTTGGTTCCGGTTCCTGCAGTTCTGGCCTGGCGCCGGCGGTGACCTCTCGGGCTCACGCATCGACCCCGAATACGACGACAGCGACGGCCGTGCCGTGAGCGAACGCAACGCCGCCACCCGCGGCTTCTTCGAGGGCTGGTTGCGCGAGCAGCTCGCCGATTCGCCCGAGCTGCTCGATGCCGTGATTCCGAACTATCCGGCCACCGGCAAGCGCACGCTGCAGGACAACGGTTCGTGGCTCAACTGCCTCAAGCGCGACGACGTCGACCTGGTTCGCACGGGCATCACCCGGATCGAGGCCAACGGAGTTCGCACCGACGACGGCGTGCTTCACGAGGCCGACATCATCTGTTACGCCACCGGCTTTCATCACAACCGCTTCCTGTGGCCGATGGACATCCGAGGTCGAGGCGGCAAGACGCTCGCCGAGCACTGGGGTGAGGAGCCGTCGGCGTATCTCGGCATCACCGTGCCCGAGTTCCCCAACCTCTTCTGCATGTACGGGCCCGGGACCAACCTGGCTCACGGGGGAAGCCTGATCTTTCATTCCGAATGCCAGATCACCTACATCATGGGATGCATCGAACAGCTCCTCGCCGAGGGCCACGCCACGATGGAACCGAAGCAAGACGTGCACGACGAATTCGAGGCCCGACGCAACGCCGAGATCCACCAGATGGTGTGGTCGCACTGGTCGATCCAACACACACACTTCAAGAACGCGAACGGCCAGATCTTCACGCTGTCGCCCTGGCCGATCCACAACTATCAGCAGTGGACCAAGGCCCCGAATCCAGACGACTACGTGTTCACGTAGTCGCGCGGCTTGTCGCCGAGCCTGAGGGGTAGAACTTGGCGACGACGAGGGCGGCTGCTGCGAAGGCCCCGACGACCCAGGTGTAGCCGGCGCGGAAACCGGCGAGGTCGAGGTCGGCCACGAGCGTCAACACCACCGAGATACCGATCGCGTACCCCACCTGTTGAATTGTGCGGGTGGTGGCGTTTGCGCTGGCGAACTGGCGAGGCGCGATCTCCGACATCGCCGCGCTCTGCAGCCCGGCGATCGTTGCGCCGACGCCGAGCCCGAGGATGATGGTCGCCGGCAGGAAGACCCGCACGAACTCTTGTTCCTCGCCGGCCATGACCCGGATCCAGAGGTACGACCCGCTGCACAGGAGCGCGCCGGCGGCGACCACCCATCGGTGTCCGATCCGATCGGCGAGCCCGCCGAGCGGTGCCGACGAGAGGGCGCCGACGATGGGACCCGGTGTGAGTGCGAACCCGGTGGCAAGCACGCTCATCCCCCACAGCCGCTGGAGCATGAAGCTGTTGAGCAGGAACCCTGCCGTGAAGCCGAGCGAATAGAACCACAAGGCGACAGCGGCAACCGAGAACGAACGGGCGCGAAACAGCGTGAGGTCGAGAAGCGGGGCTGGGTGGCGGGCCGACCGCCAGACCACGACCGGGATCAGCACAAGCCCGGCGCCGACGAGCAGGAGAACGGAGCTGTCAGTCCAGCCGTGTTCTTCGGAGCGGACAATGCCCCACATCGCGAGCGCGACTCCGGCGACCCCGATGGGCACACCGATGAGGTCGAGGGGTCCGGTTGCCGTGTCGTCCTTCGACTCGGGCACGAGACGGGTCGCTGCGACGACCACCATCGCCCCGATGGGAATGTTGATCAGGAAGATCAGCCGCCAATTCGATGCTTCGATCAGGAGCGCACCGACCGATGGGCCGAACGCGGCACCGAGCGCGCCCATGGCCCCCCAGACGCCGATGGCCACACCCCGCTTGGCGAGGGGGAACTGCGGGAGCACCATCGCAAGCGAAGCAGGAGTCAACAACGCACCGCCGATGGCTTGCACTACGCGCGCGGCGATGAGCGCTTCTGCGTTCGGAGCGAGCCCGCACAAGGCCGATCCGGCCAGAAAACCGACCACGCCGACCATGAACAACCGCCGGCGGCCGAGGCGGTCGGCGAGCCGCCCGGACAGCAGCAACAGCGAGGCAAGGGAGATGTTGTAGCCGGACACCACCCACGACAGCTGGGTCGTGCTGGCGGTGAAATCTTCCGCGATCGAGGGCAGCGCGACATTCACGACCGAAACATCGATGACAACCAGAAACGCGGCCGATGTCGCAACCGCGAGCGCCAGCCAGGCTTCTCTGGCCACCTCGGTGGGTGGTGAGGCGGCGGCATCCATCGGTGCGAGACGGTAGCCCGGGATGCACCGCTGCCGGCCCCTGGTGGCCGTACTGTGGAGGCTCATGCCTGCACCCGTCAACAAGACACCGCTCCTCGACGGCCCTCGCCGAAGCATCTTCGCCGGCGTGATCATGTTGGTTCTGGCTCTCATGGCCGTCGACGGGTTGCTCACCTGGCTCGAGGCCCGCGACGCCGACGACGCCATCCAAGCCGTGGTCGATGCCAACCCCGAGACCTACCCCACCGGCGTCGGCGAGAACTGCGGCATCTGTCAACCAGAGGACCGTGTCACGATCGCGGCGACGACCGACGGTGACCGCCTCGACCGAGACTTGGTCACGACCAAGACCTGGCTCGCGGTCATCGGCTTGATCGGGGCCGTGGCCCTCACGATCGCCGCCGGTCCGGGATCATCTCGCAACATCCTCGCGGCGATGATCTTGATCTCGGGGGCGTCGTTCTTCGTTCCATTGATCTTCCACGCCGACACCATCGACATCGTCACCACTGCCCACGGCGGCTGAGCCGTCTCGATGTCGCGCCCGCTGACCGATCGAGTCGCGATCATCACGGGTGGAGGTCGAGGGATCGGTCGAGCACTGGCGCTCGCGATGGCCGACGCCGGCGCAACGGTGGTGGTCAGTGCTCGCACTCGAGCACAGGTGGATGAGGTCGTCGCTGAGATCACCTCGAACGGCGGGACCGCACTGGCGGTGACGGCCGATGCCTCGATCCGGTCCGAGGCCGTGCTTCCCGTAGAGGCGGCGATCGACGCCTACGGGCGAGTCGACGTGTTGGTCAACAACGTCGGCGGCAGCGTCCTCGGTGATCAGAGCCCGTTCGGCGGCGACATGGATGTCATCGAGTCGGTGCTCACCCTCAATCTCACCTCCGCGTTCTGGATCACCCACGCTGCGCTCCCCCACATGCGCGCCCAGCAATACGGGCGGGTGATTTCGATCGGGTCGGGCGCTTCCCGGCGCGCCAGCGCATCGTGGGCTTACACCACCGCGAAACACGGGTTGATCGGCTTCACCACCCAACTCGCCCAGATCGCGGGACCCGATGACATCACGGCCAATTGCCTGTGCCCGGGGTGGACCAACACCTCCCTGGTCGACTTCGACAAGATCGCCCGCGCTCGCGGCACCTCTGTCGACGAGGCGCGAGGCAGTGCAGAAGCAGAGTCGGCACAAGGTCGCATCCTCGAACCCGAGGAGATCGCGCCCCTCGCGGTTCTGCTGGCATCGCCCGCCGGGCGAGCGATCACCGGACAGACGATCGGTGTCGACGGCGGGTACCGGCT
>CALKOE010000283.1 GCA_938091985.1 uncultured Acidimicrobiales bacterium
CTCGCCAGTTCCACGAGGAGATCGTGAAGCTCTGTGGCAGCCCGACGCTCACGCTGGTTGTCGGTGCTCTGGAATCGGTCTGGTCGGCCCATGCTGACGCGTGGGCCGAGATCCACGCCGACGTTGGTGACTATCCAGACATCGACTATCGCCGGCAGGGCCTCGAGGACCACGCGACATTGCTCACACTCATCAAAGAGGGCGACGTGGCCGGTGCGGTGGCCGAAGCACACCGGCACCTGGCGTGGTCACCCGTCTACACCATCGACGAGAACCACACGGTGTTCCCGAGCCTGCTCTCGGAGCGGCCGCCGTCGTGAGCGCTGGCGCGTCGCTCGAGGTTGACGCGGTCGCCGCGCAGATCGGCGAATCGGGTTGGGCAATCCTGCCCGACGTCATCGATGCGGATGCGGTCGACCAGCTGCGCTCGACCGTCGAGGCGACGATGGCCACCGACAACACGCCGTTCGGGGGCAATACGTTCCTCGGCGAACACACACGCCGAGTGTTCAATCTGCTGGCCCACGACCCGGCCTACGCAGCGGTGCCCACCGATCCCACGGTGCTGCCGGTGGTGGAAGCGGTGCTCGATCGTGAGCTCCTTCTCTCTTCTCTGACTGCGATCGAGACTCACCCCGGCCAAGGTCCGCAGCCGCTGCATGCCGACGACGGCTCGATTCCGCTTCCTCGGCCCTATCCGCCGCTTGCGATCGTCGCCCTGTGGGCACTGACTGATTTCACCGAGGCCAACGGCGCGACTCGGCTCGTGCCGGGAACCCACCTCGAACGTCGGCGCCCGAAGCCAGGTGAGACGGCTGAGACGATCTCGGCCGAGATGTCGGCAGGCAGCGTGCTGATCTACAACGGCTCGATCTGGCACGGAGGCGGCGCCAACCTCTCCGACGCTCGGCGCCAGTTCATCGTCTGCAACTATTGCGCGGGCTGGGTCCGCCAGGAAGAGAGCCAGCTCCTCGCACTCGATCGCGACTATGTGGCCCAGTTGCCTCCGAGGATGCGGCGGCTGGTCGGCTATGGCGTCTACCGAGGCCTGCTTGGTCACGTTGCCGGCGAAGACCCCGGTGCCTGGGTCGACGACGATGTCGAGACCGATCTCATCTGGAAGAAGATGCGCTGAGGCTCAGGGGAGCGGCTCAGCTGTAGCGCCGGGCGACGTCATCGGCGATGTCGCCCTTCGCGATCTTGCCTCCACTCGACCGCGGCAGTGCGTCGAGTACCACGAGGGCTTCGGGCCGGATCTCTTTCGCCGTCTGGCGGGCATCGAGGTGCTCGAGAAGATCTTCGAGCGAGAGCGTGGCTCCGGCGCGCAGCTCGACATAGACACAGACGCGTTCGCCGAAGACATCGTCGGGAATCGCCACAGCGGCGCTGAGTCCGACGCTCGGGTGGGTGTTGACCTCGTCCTCCACCTGCGACGCTGAGATGTTCTTCCCGCCCCGGATGATGAAGTCGGAGATGCGTCCGGTCACCGTGAGGTAGCCGTCGGCATCGATCGAGCAGAGGTCCCCCATGAGCATCCATCCGTCGGCGCTGTAGAGCTGGGCGTTGGCCTCCTCGTCGAGGTAGCCGAGGCAGGTCGCCGGGCCGCGACACGCCGGTCGCCCCTCGCCGGTCTCACCCAGCGCTTCCACGCCCTCGGCATCGAAGAGACGGACCTGCATTTCGGGCACGGTCTTTCCGGCAGTGCGCAGTCGGCGCTCCAGCGACTCTCCGGTTCGGGTGCCCGAGAGCACGCCGGTCTCGTTCGATCCGTAGAATTGCAGCACGGTGCATCCGCTGCGCCGCTCGAACTCGCCGGCTTGTTGCTCGGGCACGGCCTCACCGCCGGTGAACATCGAACGCAACGAGCTCAGGTCGTGCTGATCGAACCCTGGCTCGTTGAGCAACATCAGGAACTGTGTGCTGACACAGGCGAGCACGCTGACCTTGTGGTGGTCGATGAGCTCCAGTGTTCGGCCGGCGTCGAATCGTCGGGTGAGCACCGTGGGCGCGCCCAACACCAGAGGTGTGTAGTGCGCGGTCCACAGACCGAATCCGAAGGGAGCGGGCAGCAGCGACATCACGATCTCGTCGTCGGCGAATTCGCCGTGGCGGCGGGCGACCTGATGGAAGTAGAGCCAGCGATTCTGGAAGTGGAGGACACACTTCGGAAGGCCGGTGGTGCCCGAGGTGGAGTTGATGAACGAGAGGTCATCGGGTCCGATCCGGCGAGCGTCGATGTCGTCGGGCATCGGGGGGTTGATGGCATCGCCGTTCACGATGATTGTGCCGCCGGGGTCGGCCTCGAAGACCGGCAACTCGACGTGGATGTCGATCGTGATGCCGAGCCCTTCGATCTCTGAGCGAAACGCAGCGGCTGAGGTCTTCTCGTGCTCGGCGAGCGTGACCAACACCCTTGCTTCGGTGATGCCGAGGAGATGGGCGACCTCGCGGCTGTTGGCTTTCGCTCCCAGCCCGACCGTGACGATGCCGGCCTTTTCGAGACCCAGGTAGGCGGCGTGAACCGTCGCGGTGTCGGGGATCAACACGCCCACGCGGGTGCCGGGTTCGATCCCGAGTGCGATGACGGCTGCGGCGATCCGGTCGCTTGCGGCGTCGAGTCCGGCCCATGAGAGGGTCCCGTCGTCGGCGATGTAGCTCGGTTCGTCGGGCCGTTCGGCTGCGTGGCGGCGGAGGTGGTCGACCAGGGTGACATCGCCCCACCAGCCAGCCGCGCGGTACGCCGCCGCGTCGCCGACGTCGACAGAGTTGCGGAAGCGGAACCCCTCACCCGGCGATTCAGTGAATGATTGAATCATCTAGATGATACTTGCATGATCGGTCGGCAAAGTGAACAATGACGAGCGACGGCGGCGGAAGCCGGCGTCACTTGGGGGGATGTGTGGTCGAGGGAACGACGGCGCCGGTCAAGATCGCGGCGCGTGGCCTAGAGCGACACTTTGGGAGCGATCCGGGCACCTCGGTGCACGCGCTCGGCCCCTTCGATCTCGACGTCGCCGAGGGCGAGTTCGTCTGTGTCGTTGGACCGTCCGGTTGTGGCAAGTCCACCCTCTTGCGGATCGTCGCCGGGCTGCTGCGTCCTTCGAAGGGTGAGGTCGAGCTCTATGCCGAGCAGACCTCCGAGACGCCGGTCGCCATGGTGTTTCAGGACTACTCGATCTATCCGTGGAAGACGGTCGAACGCAACGTCAGCTTCGGCCTCGAACTCCAGGGAGTGGCCAAGAAGGAGGCTGTCGAGCGAGGCCGGTACTGGCTCGAACGCCTCGGTCTGGCCGACTTCGCCAAGGCCTACCCCGACACGCTTTCGGGTGGCATGCGCCAGCGGGTCTCCATCGCCCGCGCTCTCACCGTGGAGCCCGAGATCTTGCTGATGGACGAGCCCTTCGCCGCGCTCGACGCTCAGCTCAGGCAGGTGTTGCAGGACGAACTCCTCGACATCTGGCAGTCGGAGGCCCGCCGGACGGTGTTGTTCATCACTCACAGCCTCGAGGAAGCGATCGTGCTCGGCGACCGGGTGGTCGTGATGTCGGCCCGGCCCGGCCAGTTGGTGAAGTCGGTCGACGTGCCGTTCGAGCGACCCCGCACTCCGGAGCTGCGAGGCAAGGCCGAGTTCAACGACTTCAAGAACGAGCTCTGGCAGCTCCTCAAGGGTGAGGTCGAGAACTACATGCAAGAGGTGCGGGCCAGCGGTTCGGCCGACGGAGGGGCGCGATGACCGCCGACGGACAGGTCGTCCTGCGGCGCACGGCATCGGATGCCGAACGCAATCCCGGCTCGACGGCCCGCCGTCGCCGCCGGATCGAGATCGGCCTGGCCATTCTCGGGCCGATCGTGTTTCTCGGCTTGTGGGAAGTGTGCGTCCGCAACGACTGGTATCTCGACGGGCGGCTGATCTCGTCGCCGTGGGAGATCATCATCTCGGAGCGGCTGCGTGAACGTGAGGTCTGGGACGCCGTGTGGGTGACCACGGTGCG
>CALKOE010000284.1 GCA_938091985.1 uncultured Acidimicrobiales bacterium
CGCCGCGAACGACTCGCCCTGAGCGATCCCCCTCGAGATCTCCTCCCGCTCCGACAACCCCAACCGAACACCCGGCATCGCTCGCTCCAATCACACCGACCGACGTCCATCGTCGTTGCAATCGAATATGGAATCCGCCCACTCATTCCCTGGTCATTCTTCGGATCGCAAAGCGAAGCAACCGACCCGGCTGCGGACACGGGGGCGCGACGTTCTACACTCGTCGCCATGACTGCTGTTGTGTGGCACTTCTGGATCGCGGTTCCCTTGGCGGCGAGCGGCGTGCTCGTCATGATCATGCTGATCGCCGGCTACGTCGGCACCGTCAGCCGAGCCCGCTACCCGCGGGACTGAGGCGGGCGCCTTGGCGGCCGATCCCGTCGACTGGGAAATCGCCCGCAAGGTCGCGCAACGCGTCGCGGGCAAGGAACCGTTCACCGGCGCGCAACATCGCGACGGCCTCGAAGACGACTTCGACCGCTACACCGCGATGGCCGAAGACCTCGTCGCGGCCGAGACCGGCCTGCGCTCGCTGAGCGGCAACGCCCGGGGCAGGGTGACCGACCGCAATGGCTGGATCGATGCCAACCTCGCGTCGTTCGCTCGTCTGCTGCGACCGATCACCATAAAGCTCGGCGAGAAGATGGACGAGGGCTCCGGCCCCAACCTCGGTGGCAAGATCGCCGGCGTTGAGCTCGGCATGATGCTCGGCTGGATGTCGACCCGAGTGCTCGGTCAATACGACCTCCTCGTGATCGAAGACGAGAAGCCCGACGAGCAAGACATCGTCTACTACGTCGCTCCCAATGTGCTCGCGCTCGAGCGGCGCTACGCGTTCCCCAAGCAGGAGTTCCGGCTTTGGCTGGCGCTCCACGAGGTGACGCACCGCGCCCAGTTCACCGGCGTGCCGTGGATGCGCGAACACTTCCTCGGTCTCGTGAACTCGACGATGGAATCCGTCGATCCAGACCCCCAGCGATTCATGGCTGCGGTTCAGCGGATGATGGAGGCTCGCAAGCGAGGCGAAGACCCGATGGACCAGGGCGGCATGATGGGGCTGTTCGCCTCCGATGAGCAGCTCGCGGTGATCAACGAGGTCGCCGGTCTGATGAGCCTGCTCGAGGGTCATGGCGACGTCACGATGGACCGCGCCGGCAAGGGCTTGGTCCCGTCGCAGGAACGATTCGCCCGCGTCCTGCGCCAGCGTCGCCAGAACTCCAGCGGCTTCACGAAGGTGTTCCAACGACTCGCAGGGCTCGAGGCGAAGATCAAGCAATACGCCGAGGGCGAACACTTCATCTCGGTGATCGAGGATCACGGCGGCGCCGCGCTTCTCGACCGGGCCTGGGCCGAACCGGCCAACGTGCCGTCGATCGGCGAGATCCGTGAGCCTGAGCTCTGGATCGCCCGCGTGGGCGTCGACTCCGCGGTCTGAACATGACGGCGGTCGAGCTGCTCGACCGATGTGGGTTCCCCGCGACCGGCGCACCACTGGCCTTGGCCGTGAGCGGTGGCGCTGACAGTGTGGCCATGACGCTGTTGGCGCGTGAGCTCGATCTCGACTTCGTTGTCTGGCACATCGACCACGGGCTGCGCGACGCAGCGGCTGACGATGCTGAGTTCGTCGAGAAGTTCGCGGCCGACCTCGGGGTTCCGTTCGAACATCGCCGAGTCGTCGTCATCCCCGGCCCCGACCTCGAGGCCCGAGCTCGTGAGGCCCGCTATGCGGCCCTCCCAGCCGACATCTGCGTGGGCCACACCGCCGATGATCGGGCCGAGACGACGCTGCTCAACCTGTTTCGCGGTGCCGGCCTTGCCGGGGTGGCGGCGCGGATGGCGCTTGTGCACCGCCCGATCGTGAACCTTCGTCGCCACGAAACCGAGTCGGTGTGTGCTGCAGCGGGGATCACCCCCCGAATCGATGAGATGAACGCTGACCCCGCCTATCGGCGAGTCGGAGTACGCACCCGCATTCTTCCCCTCGTCGCCGAAGAGTTCGATCGCGATCCCGTGCCGCTGCTCAACCGCCATGCCGACCTGCTCGCCGACGCGCTGGAGGTCGTCGAAGCAGCGGCGAGCGCCCTCGACCCGACTGACAGCGCCGCACTCCGAGCCGCGCCCACGGCCGTCGCGGCCGAGGCGCTGCGAGCGTGGATCACCGACTCCGTGGGGTCTGCCGCGGGTATCGACCGCGCGGCGATCGACCGGGCACTTCTCGTGGTCGACGGCACCCACAAGGCCACCGAGCTTCCTGGTGGGCATCGGCTGGCTCGCACGGGCGGTGTTCTCCGAATCGAGCCCGCGGCCCCGTGAAGGAGTTGCTGATGGCCCTCGTGGCGTTCGCTTCCGGGCATGGGGTCAAGGTCGAGACGCCGACGGTGCTCTCGGACACATCGAACCTGGTGGTCCAGCTGGCACCAGCCCCGATCGTCGCCCGGATCCCCAACGTGACCGCGGCCGGACGCGACCGACCTGAGGTGTCCCTCGGCCGCGAGCTCGCAATCTGCTCCCACCTCGACCGGCTCGGAATCCCGACGACCCGGCCTTCTGCCGAGCTCCCACCGGGCCCGCATCGACTCGGCGACCGGTGGGTGAGCTTTGTCGAGTTCACCGAGCTCGAACCGGTCCATGATGACGCGGCAGGGCAGGCCGGAGAGCGCCTGGCCGACGTCATCGGCGCGCTGGCGACACTCGACGACGAGGGCGGCCTCTTCGACCGGTCGCTGCGCGATGAGGCCGAGGTTGTGCTTGCTCGACTCGATGGACGTCTCGCTTCTGACGACCACCGGCTTCTCGTGGAGTGGGCAGCGGAGGCGTTCGTCGCGAATCAAGGCGACAGCCAACCTGTCCACGCCGATCCGCATCGAAGGAACGTCGGCCGCCGCTCCGATGGCGAGGTGGTGTGGTTCGATTTCGACGACGCGGTGTACGACTCGCCGTTTGTCGACCTGGCCACCCTGCAGCGCAGCTGGCCGGAGGCCGGGGCCGCGGCCTGTGCGCGTCTCGGGGTGGATCCGGGCGGCCCCGAACTCGCTCGCTACATCGAGCAGCGAGCGGCATGGGGAGGAATCTGGGCGCAGATGTTCGTTCTGGAGCTGGGCGAGGAATATCGGGCCGGCGCGGCAGCGGCGCTCGACGGTCGACGCCAGTAGGGTCCGGGCAATGGGCGTACCGAAGGGCACATTGGGCAAGACCGTGATCGGGGCCGACGAGCTCGCCGAGCGTGTCCGCGACCTCGGCGCGCAGATCACCGAGGACTATGCCGGGCGCCAACCGCTCCTGGTCGGTGTGCTCAAGGGTGCCTTCATCTTCATGAGTGATCTCGGCCGATCGATCGGTCAACCC
>CALKOE010000285.1 GCA_938091985.1 uncultured Acidimicrobiales bacterium
ACGCCGTGTCGGCGATGTCGCAAGAAAGGTTCTCAACGACATTGAGCGTTCCGGCAGCGGTCACATAGGCGCCGCCACCATTGGCCGCGCTGTTCCCGGTGATGTGGACCGTATCGAGGTCCGCCGTTCCTGCGGCGTAGACGCCGCCACCGTCGGTAGCCGCGGTGTTGTTCGCGATGTCGACGAAGTTGACGACGGAACTTCCGCCGTCGGCGTCGATAATTCCGAAGCTCACGATGCCACCGCCGAAGGCGGTCGTCGCGTCGTTACCCGAGACGGTCGAACCTCCATTGAGATCGATGATCGAATCCGAGCTCGAGGCGTAGACACCGCCACCACCGATGCCGGTCGCATCGTTGTTGACGACCGATCCACCGTCGTTGACCGTGAGGGTCGATCCGGTGCCCGTCAGTCGGACGCCGCCAGCGAAGCTCGACGAAACGTTGCCGTTGACCTGGCCTCCATCAGCAAGGCTGATCGAGCCGCCGGCGTTGACGAAGACGCCGCCACCGCCGGAACTAGCCGTGTTGGCGTTCGAACCGGTCAATCCAATGAACGCTCCGCTGCCCGTGGCCGTCATCGACGCGTTGTCGAGGTAGACGCCGCCACCGTTCGTAGCGCTGTTGGCAAAGATGTCGGCGTCATTGTTCATTGTCACCGCAGCTCCGTTGGCGGCGTAGAGACCGCCACCGTTGGTCGCGGAGTTGTTGTCGATGTCGCCGAGTCCGTTGAGGTTGACGGTGCCACCGTCGGTCCAAACACCGCCACCGTTGCCGGTGGTCGAGTTGTTCTCGACCTGGGTGTTGTCGACCAGGGTCAGCGTGCCGCCCGAGAGGACGCGGACACCGCCGCCGTCGGCGGTGGTGGCTGCATTGCGGACGATTGCATCGTCAAGCGTGAGCGTCGCGCCGGCAAACACCTGGATGTTGCCCTCGATACCGGTGCTTCCCTCGATCGTGATGCGATCGACGGTCACCTCGGTGCCAGCACCCGAAACCTCCAACACTGCGTCGGAAGTAGCGGTCGGACCGCGCTGCAGGATCACGCCTGTTGCGGAGGGCGAAGCCGCCGGCTCACAGAGCGATGTGCCCTGCACCAGATCGAGATCCTTCGCGATGTTGTAGTTCAATCCGCCGCTCTGGGCCGGATACGTGCCAGGCGCGACGTAGATCGTCGACCCGGGTGGGGCCAGCGTGATCGCATCTTCGATCGTGTTGAACGCACACGAGATGCCATCGGTACCGGCCACTGCCGTGTTACTTCCAAGCGGGTTGACGCGATAGTTGGCCACGCCGCCCGACACGGTGCCGGGAGAGAGGTCCTCCTGCTCGAGCACAAAGTTGTTGTCGGTGTTCGCAACCCCTGGTGTCCATCCGTTGAACGTGATCGACGGGTTCGACCAGACGGGCTGGCGGATACCGGGCTGGGAGTTGCGGGCCATGATGGTCCGCTTGTTGTTCCCGGCGTCGGAGTAGCCCATGTCGTTCGTGTACAACGAGCAGCCACCACCGGTTGAGTCGTGGCCGGCGCACTGGTTGTGGCCGAACTCGTGGGGGAACGTCAGCGCGGTCGTGGTTGCACAATTGCGCTTCGTGATCTGGTATGCGTCGTTCTCCGCCGGGTTGGCACTCGTCGGGAAGTACGCAATGCCGCAGAGCGAAGTGGTACCCGAGAACATGGTGCGGTTGAACAACAGCACCACCATGTCGGCGTAGTTCGCGTCACGCTGAGTGTGAATGGCGTCGAACGTGCCATCGGTCTTGTTCGCCATCTGGTCGCGGTAGAGGACACCGTTGGTGGTGGTCGGCGTGTAGCCCGTGGCGTAGACGTTGGTGAGTGTGGCGTTCTGGGGAGCTTCGGCGCCAGCGTTGATGTACGTGATGTTCATCAGGTTGACGTTGAGGATCGCGAGGTCGACGGCGGCCTGGTGGCTACCGAGGGCTGTCGCGACTTCGGCGTCGTAGGCGACCATGATGTCGACGTTCGGAGCGCTGATGGTGTCAAGGGCCAGGTCGGCTCCTTCATCGATGCCGAGTTCTGCGCCGGTGAGTCCGCTCGGTCCGTTGTCGGGGCCGGACGGCATGTCCCAGTGCTCGGGGTCACCCTCGAATTCTCTGCCCACTTCGAACAGCAGGTGGTCGCCGTTGCCCAGGGGAACAATCTCGTAGGCGGTGTTGCCCTGCCAGAAACCGCCGTAGACGCGGCCGTCAATCATGGTCACGATGCCGAACGGGTCGCCGTCGGCGCCTTCCGCGGGAAGTGCTGACCACACTGTGGAGCCGAGCTGGCCGTCACTCGGGGCAACGTTGGTCGTCAGGTCGAGGCTCACACCGTCGAACAGCTCGACGGTCACAGACTCGGCCGCGAGGTCGGCTGCCAGCCCCTCGGCGGCAATGCTGACGACGCGAGAACGTTTTGCGTCGTCGATCTCTTCTTGGACCGCCTCGGTGAACTGCACATCGGCAGCCAGCAAGTCGGCGACCGATCCCGATTCGGCGAACGAAATCGTCGACGACGTTCCGGCCTCGGCCTCGAGATAGTTCGGACTTGCCGTCGCCCCCTGCGCGGGCTGTGAGTCGACGACGATGCCGGCCTGGTTGTCATCAACCCTGGCCTCGCCATCATCGAGACTCGCGTTGGTGCCCTGCGGAACGATCGGCGTTCCGGTCATCACCACATCGGCACCCAACTCGGCTGCCATCTCGGCCTCGAGCGCTGCGGTGTCTGCCGCGCTCAGGCCGGGGTCGGCCGGCACAGGGGCGCCCACCGGATCCTCGCCGCTCGAACTCGCGGCGCTACTGCCCGCAGCGCCCTGGTCCTGTGATCCCGCCGGGCTG
The DNA here is from genome assembly GCA_938091985.1 of uncultured Acidimicrobiales bacterium. Lineage (GTDB taxonomy): Bacteria > Actinomycetota > Acidimicrobiia > Acidimicrobiales > Aldehydirespiratoraceae > JAJRXC01. The sequence goes on from CALKOE010000285.1 coordinate 2,838, forward strand.
GTGTTGAACAACACCGCCGCGAACATGGATAGAACCGCCAGTACAACCGCACTACGAATCGAAGTCGGCTTCGTTCTCATTATTCCACCCGTTCCGACGTTGCCAAGCAACGCCCTAGTCATCCGATCCGACAATCCGCAGCCGGTTCGGACGGCGCTTCCCCCTCGCACCATCACCCAGCGGGGGAACCGGGTGATGTGTAGAAACAATCCGCCGCCACCGAGATACTGTCCGTGAATCTCACGGTGTGTAAGTGAGGCGCCGAAATTTCTCACTGCTGGCGAGAACTGCCGCTCTCCGGGCGCAAAGACCGCGACATGGAGTCCCTGGGGACATGGCGTTTCCGGGAACCGAGGGACCATCGACGTCGTCAAAGGACTATGACCATGCACCGCCTCCGCCCCGCAATCGTCGCCATCGTGTCGTTCGGCGTTCTCGCCGCCGGTTGTGGCGACGACTCCGTCGAGACCACAGAGGACCCTGGCGGCTCCACCACCACGAGCTCCACGACGAGCTCCACCACTACGGCGCCGGAACCGAGCGGCGGGCCCGCCGCAAGTGACCTCGCAGCCCTCGAACCGGGGAGCGCCTGCGGCGACGCGGTTTGGCACTTCGCCACTCCCGACGACGATGTGTTGCTGCGAATCAACATCCCCGGTCTCCTCGCGTCCATCGCCGACGAGGGGGTCGTCGACCGCTCCTATGACATCGCCGATACAGACTCGGGCGCGACCGCGACCCTCGAAACGGGGACGAGCCTCGGCGCCACGGCATGCAACGACGTGCCCTCCCGCGACTACGAAGTGACCGACACCCGTTCGGCGACGAAGGGGAACGTGCGACTCGAGATTCCCGAGGTCCCTGCTGGTCCGCTCGAGGTCTGTGCCACTTCGGTCGAGACCACTCTGTCCGTCGACAGCATCAGCTTCGAGGTGGACGGCGAGATACTCACGACCGGGCTATTGAGCTTGACGAGCCCCATCGGCTGGTGCCCGGGCTGATCGTCAGCCAGGCGCGCTGACGGGCGCCACCAGACCGTCGGCGGGCCCGAGGCGACTCGACACCACTTCCGCGGTGCGGGCGGCCGACGTGGCCAGCGTGTCGGCGATCCCGTCTCGGCCAGGGGTGCCGTTGGCGACCCTGATCACGTAGCCCTCAGCGCGGTCCACCCATGTCGGCGTGTACGAAACCGTCTCGACGCGGATGTCGCCGCTCGCTGACTCGAGCAGCGTCACCTGGGCGATCATCCCGTCTTGCGACGCGGCCACGCAGCAGTTGGCCGACTGGTTCGACAAGAAGTTGCCGAGGCCGAACACCACCCAGTCGTCGCCGACCTTGTCGATCGGCTGCACCACATGGGCGTGGTGCCCGATGATCAGATCGACCTCGTCGCTCGGAAGGATCTCGGACAGCCACTGGTCCTGAGCGGACGACGGCGTGTGTTGGTACTCGTTGCCCCAGTGCAGGCTCACGATGACGAACTCGGCGCCGGCCTCCTTCGCGAGCGCAGCCTCAGCGATGATCTGCTCGGGTTCGATGAGATCGACCAGGTACTGCTGGTCGGCCGGCATCACGAACCCGTTGAGCGAGTAGGTGGCCGAGATGTGGGCGATCGTGATCTCGTTGACCTCATAGAGCACGGGTTCGAGATCGTGGGCCTCGTCACGGGCCATCCCGGCCTGAGGCAGACCGAGTTGATCGAACACGTCGAGTGTCGACAGCACCCCTTCGGGGCGACGATCGAACGAATGGTTCGATGCGGTGCTGCAACCGTCGTAGCCCGCATCGATCGCGGCCTCGACGAGAGCGCGTGGCGCGTTGAAGACCGGATAGCCGCTGAGGTTGGTATCCGTGCTCGAGACCGGCGACTCGAGATGGCAGATCGCGAGATCGGCCGCGGAGAGAATCGGTCGCACCTCGTCGAACATCGGACGGAAGTCCCACCCTTCGTCGGCGTTGGCCTGGGCGGCGCGCACGACGGGCGAATGAGGGAGCAGATCGCCGGTGAACGCGAGAGTGGCGGTGCGAGGGGGCGGAAGCGTGGTGGTGGTTGTCGTGGTCGAGGTGGTCGTCG
>CALKOE010000286.1 GCA_938091985.1 uncultured Acidimicrobiales bacterium
GACGCGCACCATGGCTCCGCTGCCACCCCCGCCGCCTCCTCCACCGAAGCTCCCACCGCCTCCTCCCCCGCTTCGCGCCGCGACGGAGCTGCCACTCGGCGGCCACACCTACGACGTTGAGAGGTCCCGCTGGGGTCTCGGCGACGCGTTCCTGGCGTTCGGCATCTTCATCGTCGTCGGACTCGTCCTTGCCGCGATCTTCTTCGGAACGGAAGGCCGGGACGCAACTCTCAGCGGCGTCTGGCTGCCTCTCCTGGTCGTTGGCCCCGCCGTCTGCCAGTTCAGCTACGTCATCTGGGTCGGGCAGAAGAAGGGCACCGGCATCGTCGCCGATTTCCGAGCCCAGATCAGATTCGGCGATGCCGCGGTCGGTGCCGCCCTGTGCATCTCCGCCCTCATCCTCGCCGGCATCACCGCCCAGATCATGATCGAGATCACCGGCGACACTCCGAATGCGTCGGTTGCGGAGCTAATCGAGGATTCCGAGGGCGAGTCGAGCGGACTCACCGTCTGGATCTTCCTCATGGCGTTCCTGGGCGCCACCTTCATCCCGATTGCCGAAGAGCTGCTTTTTCGTGGACTCTGGTGGAGCGCGCTCGAGAAGCGGGGTGTGCACCAGCTCGTTTCCCTCGCGATCACCAGCACCGTCTTCGCGATCGTGCACTTCGAGCCATCGCGCACGCCGGTGCTGCTGGTACTCGGCGCGGTGATCGGACTCGGCCGCATCGCGACCGGTCGCATCGGGGCTTCAATCTTCGCCCACATGTACGTCAACGCGATCGGCATGACCTTCCTGCTCATCGAACTTTCCTGAGCACTTTCGGCTGCTTCCGCGTGTGACGGCGGAGCGACTGTTACCTTCCAAGACACGTCGTCTGCAGCGGCGGGAGAGCGATGGACGGATCTTCGGAGCCAGCCATCCGCCGAAGGAGCAACCTCCCCGGGAACCTCTCAGGCACCCCGACCGCCACTGCGTGGGCGTCTCGGGAGAGTGGTGTGGGTCGAAGGGCTGCACACCCGCCGAAGGGGAAAGCGCCGTGCGGGAAACCGGACGTCGTGAAGCTCTCAGGCCTCCGGACCGAGCGGGGAAACCTCCTTTTCGACCCCGGAGTTCTCCTATGTCTGATGCCTCGTCCAACGGTGCCGCTCGTCCCACGCTGATCGAGCTGGAAGGTCGCGACGCGTTCGTCGGCCGCCACATCGGCCCCACCGATCCCGACCGGGCCACGATGCTCGCAGCCCTTGGCGTCGACACGGTCGCCGAGCTCATCGACCAGACGGTGCCCGACGACATCCGGATGGCCGAACCGCTCGACCTGCCTGCGCCGATCGGCCAACAGGCCGCCCAGGACGAGCTGCGGTCGATCGCAGCGGCCAACCGACCGCTGACGTCACTGATCGGGATGGGCTACCACGACACCGTCACGCCCCCGGTCATCAGGCGCAACATCATGGAGAACCCGGGCTGGTACACGGCCTACACGCCGTACCAGCCCGAGATTTCCCAGGGTCGCCTCGAAGCATTGTTGAATTTCCAGACGATGGTCTCCGAGCTCAGCGGGATGGATCTGGCCAACGCATCGCTACTCGACGAGGGCACCGCCGCAGCCGAGGCGATGACGATGCTTCATCGCATCAGCCGCGGCAAGCAGGGCGACCGGTTCGTGATCGACACGAACTGCCACCCGCAGACCATCGGCGTGGTCGAAACGCGCGCCGAACCAATCCATCTCGAGACCGTCGTGGCCGACCCGGCCACTGCCGACCTCGACGGCGTCTACGCCGTTCTCGTGCAGTACCCCGGCACGACCGGGGCGATACCCGATCTCGCAGCCATCATCGAGCGCTGCCAGGCCAACAACACCCTCGTTGCCGTCGCAGCGGATCCTCTGGCCCTCACGATCCTGACCCCTCCGGGCGAGCTCGGAGCCGATGTGGTGCTCGGCTCCACGCAGAGGTTTGGCGTCCCCATGGGCTTCGGTGGCCCCCACGCTGCCTACTTCGCGGTGCGCGAGGATCATCAACGATCGCTGCCGGGCCGACTCGTCGGTGTTTCAGTCGACACGAAGGGCCGACGGGCACTCCGACTCGCCCTGCAAACCCGCGAGCAACACATCCGCCGCGAGAAGGCCACATCCAACATCTGCACATCGCAGGTGCTGCTCGCCGTCATGGCATCGATGTATGCGCTTCACCACGGACCGGTGGGATTGCGCCGAATCGCTCGCCGTATCAACCGCCTCGCTGCGGTGCTGGCTCAGGGACTCCGCGAGGGTGGCGTCGAGGTCGTGCACGACGAGTTCTTCGACACGGTCTGCGCCCGTGTCCCAGGCAGAGCCGACAAGGTCGTGGCGATCGCGCTCGCCGAGGGAATCAACCTCCGCCGCATCGACGCCGACACCGTCGTGGTGTCACTCGATGAGACCACCGGTCGCCAGGTGATCGACACCGTCTGGCACGCGTTCGGCATCGAAGCCGACCTCGATCATCTCGACGCCACGGTCGACGACCCCCGACCCGTCGGCCTCAGGCGCACCAGCCCGGCGCTCGCCCATCCGATCTTCTCCGCCTATCGAAGCGAGACCGAGCTGGTCCGCTACATGCGCAAGCTCGTCAACCGAGACATCGCGCTCGATCGATCGATGATCCCACTCGGCTCGTGCACCATGAAGCTCAACGCGGCCACCGAGATGGAACCCATCAGCTGGCCGGAGTTCGCTGGAATTCATCCGTTTGCGCCGGTCGATCAGACCGTCGGGTATCAGCGCATGATCGATCAACTCGAGCGGTGGCTCGTGGAGATCACGGGCTATGCCGCCATCAGCCTGCAGCCGAACTCAGGAGCGCAGGGCGAGCTCGCCGGCCTGCTCGCGATTCGCGCCTACCACCAGTCGCGCAGCGACCACGAGCGCGATATCTGCCTCATCCCATCGAGCGCCCATGGCACCAACGCTGCGAGCGCGGTGATGGCCGGCATGAAGGTCGTCGTGGTCGAATGCGATGAACTCGGCAATGTCGATCTCGCCCATCTCGACAAGGTCGTGAGCGAGCACCGAGCCCAGCTCGCCGCACTGATGATCACCTACCCATCGACCCACGGAGTGTTCGAGGTCGAAGTGCGCCGCATCTGCGAGATGGTTCACGACGCCGGCGGCCAGGTGTACCTCGACGGCGCCAACCTCAACGCCATGGTCGGCCTTGCCCAGCCCGGCAAGTTCGGGGCCGATGTCAGCCATCTCAACCTCCACAAGACGTTCTGCATCCCGCACGGTGGCGGTGGCCCGGGCGTGGGGCCGATCGGCGTGGGCGAGCACCTCGTCCCGTTCTTGCCGAATCATCCGCTCAACCCGGTGGCCGGACCCCCCACCGGCGCCGGCCCGATCGCTGCTGCGCCATGGGGTTCGGCCGGCATTCTCGCCATCCCGTGGATGTACATCCGCATGATGGGCG